>CAWWAF010000003.1:0-76738 GCA_963934795.1 uncultured bacterium | reverse complement strand
GACGCGCTGAGCACCATGGCCGGGCGACTGTGCGCGCTGATCGCCATCATTATTCCGGCCTACATGGTCGTCATCATGTCCGGCTTCAAGCGGGCACTTGAGGTATTTCCGCCGATTGCGGCCTGCTCGGTGACCTTCGCCGGCGTGCTGCTCTGGGCGTCGAGCACCATCGGTCCGGAACTCGCCGTCATCCTCGCCTCCATCGCCGCTCTCGTGGCCATGATCATGACGATGAAGGTGTGGAAGCCCAAGAACGTGTTCCGTCTCGAGGGCGACGTCCCCGTGACCGCGACAGGCCACACGCACACCGGGGGCGAAATCTTCGTCGCCTGGAGTCCATACGTCCTGCTGGTGCTCTTCGTGCTCGTCTGGCGCTTCCCGCCTGTGCAGGCGGTGCTGAACTCGTTGAGCATGTCGATTCCCGTACCGATGCTCGATGGTCTCATCACTCGCGTCCCCCCGTTGACGGCGGTTCCGTCCCCCTATCCGGCGGTGTACGGCTTCCCCTGGTTGTCCGCGGCCGGCACGTCGTGCTTCCTGTCCGCGTTCGCCGCCTCATTGGTGCTCGGTCTCTCGCCCCGCAAGTTCGTCGGCATCGTCGGCGGGGTCTTCAAGCAGTTGGCGATGCCGCTGCTGACCATCGCGTCCGTCCTCGCGCTCGCGTTCCTGATGAACTATGCGGGCATGACCTCGACCCTGGGACTGGCCTTTGCCGCCACCGGTGTGTTGTTTCCGTTCTTTAGCGCCATGCTCGGGTGGACCGGCGTGTTCTTGACCGGCAGTGACACGTCATCGAATGCGCTGTTCGGGACGCTACAGGTCGTCACCGCCAACGCGCTCGACCTCAACCCGATTCTGACCGCTTCAACGAACGCCGCGACTGGGGTCATGGGCAAGATGATTTCGCTGCAGAGCATCGCCGTGGCTGTGGCCGCCACCGGAATGGCATCGTCTGACGAGGGTCGCCTCTTCCGGATCACACTGAAGCACAGCATTATCCTGGCGCTGTTCATGGCGGTGGTAACGATGATCTTCGCCTACGTGCTGCCGCAGTTTGTGCCGCAGGTCTGACGCGCCGCGTGGACGCACGCCAGCGGCGGCTAGTCCTGAATGAACCCCACGAGGTAGAACACCAACTGCTCGGCTGGAGCGGTAGGCGGCGCGAAGCCAACGGCCCCGATCGACCAGGCGGACCATCGTAGCCCGGAACTTCCGTGCTACGATGGTGACCGAATCGCGAGCAGGTTTTCTCCCACCCGGAAACCCCGCTCAGAGCAGCGGGTATTGCCCAGTGCACAGCGCGGGCCTCCCTCCTCCTAGATTCTTCCTTACGGTCGCCCTCGTGTTGAGGGTCTGACATCGATAACCGACCGCGCCGGGGTGAGCGCGGAACTTGGAGCACCACATACAGATGAAGTTTGTCGAACTGGGCCTACGCCCGGAACTCGTCCAGGCCGTCACGGCCGCGGGCTACACCACTGCCACACCCATTCAGGAACGCGCCATTCCGGTCGCACTCGAGGGCCGCGATCTGATCGCGTGCGCCCAGACGGGTACCGGCAAGACGGCGGCGTTTCTGCTCCCTCTTCTGCAGCGCCTGGCCGCCGGCAAGCCGAGCCGACGTCCGCGCGCGTTGGTCGTCACGCCAACCCGAGAGCTAGCCGCTCAAATCGCCGACATGGCGACGCAGTATGGAAGGCATCTGAACCTGCGGCACACCGTGATTTTCGGCGGTGTCGGCATGGAACCACAAACACGCCGTCTGCGGTCCGGGCTGGACCTGCTGATTGCGACGCCGGGACGACTGCTCGACCACATTGGTCGCAAGCAGGCCGATCTGGGCGGCGTGGAAATGGTCGTGCTGGACGAAGCCGACCGGATGCTGGACATGGGCTTCTTGCCTGACGTGCGCCGCATCCTGGCAACACTGCCGAACAGCCGCCAGAACCTGTTCTATTCGGCAACCATGCCGAAGGAGATCGAAGACCTCATTCGACGGACCACCAAGAATCCTGAAATGGTCGAAGTGACGCGGCGAGCCACGCCGGTGAGCGCGATCAGTCAGGTTGTGCATCCGGTCGCGATGACCCGGAAGAAGGACCTCCTCGCCACCTTGCTGAAGCGCCCTGAGGTTGGTCAAACCTTGGTGTTCACCCGTACCAAGGCGCGGGCGAATCAGCTCACCCGGAAGCTTGAGCACTCAGGTCGACGGGTCGCGGCCATTCACGGAAACAAGAGCCAGAACGCACGCACCCGGGCGCTGGACGGTTTCCGATCGGGGGCGATCGACACGTTGATTGCCACCGATATCGCGGCGCGCGGCATCGACGTTGACGGCATCAGCCACGTGATCAACTTCGACTTGCCGAATGTCCCAGAGGACTACGTGCACCGGATCGGTCGCACGGCGCGGGCCGGCGCCAGTGGCAGCGCCATCTCGCTGGCGGCGCCCGAGGAGCGGCCGCAGCTCGCGGCCATCGAGCGGCTCGTGGGCAAGCCTATTCCCACGGAGGACGTGGCCGGGTTCCCGGTCACCGCAGACCCCAGGGCGGCGGCTGAGACGCAACGCCCACGCCGTCCGCAATACCGTGGCAACCGAGCCGGTGGCGGGTCCGGCGCGGGGAACGCGAGATCCTACGGTTCCCGTTCACAAGGCAACAACGGCCGTGGTCGCCCGGCGCGCGACCGTCGCCCGGCCTAACACCGGTCTTGTCAGGGTCACCGACAAGCTCGGCAGCGACGCCGCCGCGCACCGCACGGCCATGCCGTCCGTGATGCACAGTACTCGCCAGTACGAGAACAATCGTGCCGAGGCCTCGCATCAACCGATCCGGCAACGTGAACGCCAGATGCGCCGCTTC
The DNA here is from genome assembly GCA_963934795.1 of uncultured bacterium. Taxonomy (GTDB): domain Bacteria; phylum Acidobacteriota; class Vicinamibacteria; order Vicinamibacterales; family UBA8438; genus UBA8438. The sequence goes on along the minus strand of CAWWAF010000003.1, from coordinate 73,877 downwards.
AAGTCGACGCCGAGTCGCATGCGACGGGTGCATGCCATGTCCGTTTTCGTGAGTCCGTTTCAGTTCGTGTCGCGGCCGAGCCCCCGCAGAAAACGGTCCGGAGCCACGTAGCGTGTGTGATACGTGACCCAGTCGTCAGGGTGTCGTTGATAGACCGGGTCGTCTTCGAGGACGGTCGACGCTTCAGCCGAGTAGATCGGGCGGTCGTGCGCGGGCAGCGGTCCAACCGTCTTCGAATGGGTGGTGTTGAAGTCGCCGTCCTTCACCCACCCGTCGCCGATGAGTACGAAGTCCCGTCGCCACCCCGCTGGCGGTGGATCAGGCGCCGTGAACCGGAACCGCATCTCATCACCTGCATTCATGATCACGTAGCGGTCATCGGTGTCGACTAGGAGTTCGCGTACGTCGCCGAACCGCGTGTGGTACCCGGTGAGGTCGCGCCAGCGCGGCCTGACGTTGGCGATGTCATATCGAGGGATTTCGAGACCACGCGGTCCGACGAACTCGGTCCGCGAGTAGCCACGGTAGTCCAGCATCGCGGTCGTCGGCGCGAGCCGACGCATCTCGCGCTGCGCGCCGAGTAGCTGCGGCGCATGGCCGATCCAGTCCCAGTACACCTCGAGGTTGGTCCGCAGGCGGAGGCGCCCGGGCACCCGACCACTCGGCAGTCGTGGCACCGCGACCACCATCGTCTTCCGCTTCCCGGCCGGGAATCCCAGATCCGGGTGCAGGACCACCCAGCGCCCGCGTTCGTCCAGGGCCTCCAGCGCGACCCCACGGGGCGCTGCGTGCCGCCCCTGTCCCAGCGCGAGGTTGATACTGCTGTCGGTTGGGTAGACCCAGCCATGGGCGAGCAGCCAGATGTCGTCCGCGACCCCAGGGGCATCGGTCCCCCCGTCGACCGGAAGATCTAGCTCAACCTCCAGATAGTGGTCGCGGGTCACCCCTTGGTGGCTGCCCCGTTCAAACGTCGACACATAGCGCTCGTCCCTGGTCTGGACGAGCGCGCTGACGTCAGTTCCCAGGTCGTCCCACGCATGTCGCACCGTCCGCGATGGACCAGACACATGCGCTTGCAGCGCCCGTGACTCGCGGGCGAATCGCTCGTCGACGTGGACCTCGGTCTCGGGAGGATGATCGACCACCAGCAGCGAGACATGGTCGAAGAAGTGCGTTTCCCACAGCTCGGCCGTGATCCGAAGGTCGTAGGCACCATCACGCGGTGCCAGTTGGTCACCGCGGATCAGGACCCAGTCCTCCGTTTGGGCAATATCAGCGGTGTCTTGGGCATTGATTCTGAGACCGAGCGGCGACCGCCAGAGGAAATCTGTCACGAAGTGCATGCCGTGGCCGTCGTAGGCGAAAACCCAGGGGCAGGACCCCTTGAGCCGCTGCTCCGCCACGATCACCTGGCCGGCCCCGAACGCGAAGTCCGCCTGCATCACGCCATTGGGCCAGTAGATGCGGGTCACGTCGGCTTGCGTCTGCTCGCCCAGCCCAACGTGGACAGGGGCCCCGGTCAACACCTGCCGTTGGACCAACAAGCCAGCCCGCACTTCGATCTCACCGCCAACGCCGAACGCGTTGATGCGCTGGTCGCCGGCGGCGATATGGGCACGGGGCCGGATTTCCTGCCACCCGTAGCCGGCGCCTCCGCGACCAAGCAGACGCACCGGCACACCCTGGTCGGTCCCCACGAGGTCGAGCCAGCCGTCCGCGTTGAGATCGGTGACGCCGAAGACGTCGGCCGAGAGTGACACGTCGAGCGGAGCCAGCCGCGACTGTGCGTCTGAGAGCCAGAGCGCGGTCCCTGCCTCGCCGGACACCACAAGGTCGAGGGCACCGTTGTTGTCGAGGTCGGCCGCCATGACCCGGGAGGATCCAGCGGACCCCCCCGACGCGACCGGCGCGTCCTGGGCCACCGACGCCGCCGTCCACCCGTCGTCACCCCAGGCGTGCCGCCACAGTTCGCCGGCCGCGCTGAGCGTCACCAGGTCCAGCCAGCCGTCGGCGTCGAGGTCCCCCATGGTCAATCCGACGACCCCGGTCGACGGGTTCGGCGTCGACCACGGTTGAAACGCTCCGCCTTGCAGGTTTTCGACGGCGTGGACGACACCCGCAGCGTCGAGCAACACCGCATCGGGATCACCGTCGCGATCCAGGTCTCCCCACACGAACCCACGCAGGCCTTCCACGGCAGGGAACGGCTGCTCGGGACGCCAGCTGCCATCGGCGTTGTTCCGCAGCACCCAGGGCGCGCCGGACACAGCCCCCAACACCAGGTCCAGGTCGCCGTCCATCTCGGTGTCGGCGGCCCATGCGCCGTAGCTGGGCAAATTGACACCCGGCCCCTCGGCCGGGGCCGCAGGCGTCGCCGACGCGAACTGGCCGTCCTCATCTTGGATGAACAGTCGGACGCCCCCAGCGCCGGCCAGCACCAGGTCCACCCGATAGTCGCCATTCCAATCCAACGCCAGCACGCCATCGGCGGTCGGCGCGGTCGCCCCGGGTCCCGACGGAAACGGCGGGTCCGCGTCTGTCGCCGCGACACCAGCACGCCGCACCGCCGTCACACCGCCAAGCAGGAGTGTGGGCTCACCCCCAGCGCTCGGCGGCAGGATCGTCACGTGGCCTAGTGTCGTCACCGATACCTCTTCCAGTGGCTCCGACAGATACGTCAACGTGTCGTCTCGGGGCGCTGCCCGGGCCGTGACCGCCGGTAGGGCGAGAAACTGCCGCAACGGCTCGGCAATCAACTCTGCGCTCACGCTGACAACAGCCTGGTCCTTGCGAAATGCGGGCAGCCGCACCAATACGTTGCGCAGGAGTCTGGCGAGCGTGCCTGCGCGCGGGAAATCGCCGGCGTCCGCCGCGGTCGATGCAGCGTCGAGCTGGGTCGTCGCCACATCCGGCCACCGCGCGCTCTGCGCCCGCAGACGGCCGATGGTGTCCGTCACTGCGGGGGCATCCGACCGTTCCGCGGCCAGGCGCAGGTGCGCAACCAGCACGGCCAGGTTGGCCGGCACATCGACAAGCAGCGACTCGAACAACTGCTGGGCCTCACGCGATCGGGCCTCCAGGTCGTCGCCACCTTCCTCACGCGCGAGTTGCTGGGCCAGGGCGAATCGCCCCATGACGTGCGTCGGCTCGAGGACCAAGGTCTCGCGAAAGTACGCACGGGCGTCGTCGAACCGGCTGTCAAACCCGGCCAGTTGGCCCTGCAGGAACGCCAGTTCGCTGCTGTTTGGGGCCAACCTCCGCGCCGCCGCGAGCTCCACCGCCGCGGCCTCGTCGTTGCCAAAGCCCACATGCGCCACGGCAAGATTGGCGCGTATGGCCGGCTCGTCCGGAGACAATGCGGCCGCCCGCTGGAAGGAAATCTCCGCATCTTCGAGCAAGCCCACATCCAAGGCGGCCAGGCCCTGGTAGAAGGCACGGACCGTGTCCTCATACTCGGGAGACGGCAGGTCGGGCCGGTCTGTCGGCGCCGCGCAGCTCACCACACTGCACACACAGCACAGGCCGGCGAGGCCCTGCCATACCGCGCGAGGGACCACCGGCACGGTCATGGGGTCCCTTCTGACGCCACAGCAACAGCGGCCGAGCGGTGCTCATGAATGGACTGCCGTTCGTTGTTGTCCTCCGGCGAGGCCCGGCGAAAATCGCCCGTAATCACCTGGGCCGACTCATCCGCCTTGAATCGCTCGTACAAGGCACGCTCCCGGGCGGCGTCGTCCGACCGACCCGCTCCTTGGTGACTCAGCATCAGGTTGTAGTGGGCCTGCATATCCTCCGGATCAATCTGGAGGACCTCCTCCGATGTCCGGACGGCCTCGTCGAACCGCCGCTGTCGAAACTGGATGCCCCCTATTTCATTCAACACGACGCGGTCGCGCGGGTACTGCTCTCGGGCGGCCTCCAGGTGGGTCAACGCCTCGTCATACAGCCCAAGCGTCCGTAGCGACGTCCCGAGAAAGAAATGCGCACGGGCCAGACCCGGAGACAGCGCCAGCGCCTGCTCGAGCAGCGGAATCGCCGCGGCCACGTCGCCCTCTCGAATCTTGGTGCGGGCGACATTGACGGGCCCATCCGCGTAGTCTGGATCAATGGCCATGACCCGCCGAAACGCCGCTTCGGCGCCTCGTACGTCGCCCTGCAGCAGCAAGCCGATGCCATAGTCATTCCAGCGCCCTCGCGCCGACGGGTCCGACCGCATCGCCACCTCTGGCAGCATCGCGCCTGCGTCGATGACCTCCAGGGTGGCCTCTGATTCGGCCATCACGGTGGTTGGAATGTCAGGAATGGCCTTGATCTCACCGGACACGTCCGAGGTGTCTCCGGTGAACGTCCACTCGCCGTCATCGTAGGCAGGTCCCACGGCCGGGGCCGAGTCCGACTCGGCCCGCTCGCCAGCGAACGCCCACTGGGTATACCACCATGCGAACTTCCGATAGTTGAGTTTGGCCCGCAACGTGATGCGGTCTCCGGCGTCCTCCGGGACACGGAGACGATAGTGCACGGTATCCGCCGCACCAGGGGGAATCAGCCGTACGTAGGCCACCGACCGTGTCATCCAGGAGTTGCGCTTATTGATTGGATTCCCGTGCCCGTCGAGTTGCAAGCTGCGATAGACGTGCGCATCGGGGTCCACCGGACCACGTCCGTCATCGGCCGCGGCTCCGCTATGGAGCAAGACGCGCCCTGTCTCGTCGACCGCTTCGAATTCGACCCACACGTCAAGCGCGTCCACCGTGCCACCGGGAAAAAAGTGCCCGACATTTCTTGTGCGGACCACCACCTCCACCCGGACGGAGTCTCCCCGTCGCACCGCCACCGTGGTCAGTCCGAGGGGGCCCACCACCTCGGGCGGGGGCCCGGTGATGACCGGGCTCGCGCCAAACTGTCCCGACTCCTCACCGACCGCAAACGTGCTCGACAGCTGCGGCGCCGCAGCGCGGGCGCCGCCAGTCGCCGAAGCGGGTCGCTCGTCCACCCGCGCCACACCGAACACATCGACGGACACCTGACCGGCGCGCAGGAAGTTCTGCACGGCCGCCAGCTGCACCGGGTCATTGTTGACATGCGGCAGGGCTGTGTTGGCGCCGGGGAACCGATGCGACCGCACGAAGCCATTGTCGGCCGCGGGATCGTCTGACGCGACCAGCGGCATGTGACAGCTCCCGCACGTCTGCGGCGTGTCCGGATAGTAGAACGACCGCGCGCCCTGTCCTGACACGCCTGACCCTTGCCAGTTGTCGTACTCGTTGAACCCGCGAATCCAGCGATAACCGTTGACCGGCACATCCAGATGCACCTTGTGGCAGGTGGAGCAAAACTCCGAACCCTGTTCCTCATGAAACGGCTTCATGAAGGTGCGGCGATGCGGCTCGGGCGCCATCCGGGTGATCAGGTCGTGCGCGCCACGCATCACCGGATTGTCGCTGGCAGCCAGATCGTGCAGCGGCGGGTACTCCATGACGAAGTCGCCCTGCCCCATGGTGCTTCCTACGTGCGTGACCGCATGGCACGAGGTACACCCCAGGCCGGCCTGGGCCTCGGGCGTATCGATCTGCTCGACCACCGGCTCGTCGAACCGACCGTTAAAGAACAGGGCATGGTCGTGACAACCGGCACACCATTTTGACGATTCTGTCCCGACCACCTCTTGCATGTACTCGATGGAACGGCGGTACCACTGATTGTTGAACGAAGAAAAGTGATGCGCCGACCCGTTCCATTGGTCATAGATGTCACGGTGGCAACGGGCGCAGGTCTCACTCGTCAAAAAGAAATCTGAAGGAATGAGGTCCCCGGTGCTGGTTTGGGCGGACGACGGAAACAAGGGCGTGCCAACTCCCGCTCCTTCGTCATCCATCGTCGCCGGCGGGCCTGATGGGTTTTCCAGGGCGTGCGCCTGACGCCAACGGGTGTCCCAGGAGGTCCGCGCCGACGGGACCGCCACCGCGACAGCGGCGAGCAGGAGCACCGCCGCACGAATCGTCACCGGCGACAGCCAACCGGGGTCATTGGCGGGGCCGTCTCCACTGCCGACGCCGCGCCATACCCACACACCGACCAGCGCGGCACCCAGTACCGATAGCCAGACGTGTAGGTCGAGGAGGACGGGGGAACGATGTAACACCATCGCACCGACCGCGGCCGCGCCCACGACCGCCATCCCTGACGCGACACCGCCTGCCGTCAACATCACCGCAAGGCGTGCCAGCGTCCCAGTCGGCCACCCCTGCCGACGGAGCCACCACAGCGCGGCTCCGGTGAGACCCAGCCCCAGCAACGGGTGCAACACGACGTTGCCGATGTACCAGAGCGAGGCACTCGGTGCGACGGCCAGCACCGCCGAGTTCAGCAGCAACACTGCCCCGCCGGCCGCGAGGGTTCCCGAAAGACCGATGCTGCGTTTCATGTGGTGTCTTGCCCTTGGCGAGCCTCGCGTAGTGAGGTATTCTGACCCACGATAGCAGATCGGTACACATCCGGGAGCCGGCCCTCGGCACGGCCCCATTGCAGTTTTGGAGGTTCAGGTGCTTCGACCGACCATTGGTGCCACGCAGCAGTTCTTCGCATTGGCGATCACCCTCGCTGTGGGAACCATCGCCCCGGGCGCCGCGACCGCGCAGTCGGCCGAAGGAGCCAGTTCCGCCCCGGCGGAAGTGACGTTCCACAAAGACATCGAGCCCATCCTGCAGCGCAGTTGCCAAAACTGCCACAGGGAAGACTCGGTAGCGCCGATGGAACTGCTGACATACGAGCAAGCCCGCCCGTGGGCCCGGTCCATGAAGCGCCGAACCGCCATGGGGCGGCGAGCGGGCGTCATGCCGCCGTGGTACGTCGAGCAGAACATCGGCATACAGGAATACAAGTACGACCCGTCGCTGAGCGTCGAGGAAGTCGCCATGATGGGCGCCTGGGCCGACGCCGGTGCCCCTCGTGGCAACGTCGCGGACGCACCGCCAGCGCGAGATTTTGGCGACGGCGGGTGGACCATCGGCGAGCCGGACCTGGTCACCACACTCCCTGAGCTCATCATCGGCGGCGAGCAGCCTGACTGGTGGGGCGAAATCGAGACCACGTCGGTCGGCAACACCCGCGACCGATATGTTGAAGCGCTCGAGTTCAGGGAGGTGAACGACGTCCTCGACACCGAGGACTCGCGCGAAACCGTCGGTGGCCGGTTTGTCTTCCACCACATGATCTGGAGCACGCAGGTCATCGGAGACGACGGCGCGCAGGACGAGGCCCGCGAGGAGGACACCACCACTGGGTGGCCCGTCCACGAGGTCGGCCGCAATGCGGACACATTTGATCCGCAGGCCGGCCGGCTGCTGGCGGCGAACTCGAGCGTCGTGTCAAACTCGGTGCATCTCCACTCCAACGGACGAGACACCAAGTCGCACCTCGAAATTGCCTGGAAGTTCCATCCGGACGGATACGAGCCGCTGCTGGAACCCGCGCGCCGCTCACTGGGCGATGGACTGAACATCGACATCAAGCCGGAAGAGGCGGACCAGCAGCTTCACGCCTACACCGTGCTGCAGGAGCACCAGAAGCTCACGACCTTTGAGCCCCACTTGCATGCGCCGGGCCAGCGTATGTGCCTGGAGGCCATCTGGGGCAACCACATCGAGACCCTGACGTGCTCCGGCTACGACCACAACTGGGTGCGCACCTACGAGTACGCGGACCACACGGCGCCGATTCTGCCGAAGGGCACGATCCTCCACATCACGGGCTACATGGACAACACCACCGCGAACCGCAACGTGCCGGACCCGCGGAACTGGCAGGGCTCTGGGAATCGGTCGGTCACCAACATGTTCATCGACCTGGGTATTGGGGTGAAGCTGTCTGACGAGCAGTTCCTCGAGCAGATGGAAGAGCGTCGTCAGGCGATCGGCTGGAGAACCGGTGACCACGTCATCGGCTGCCCGCTGTGCCCGTATGACGATCTGACCATCGCGGATGTGACTGAAGAGGACGCCCAGGATGGCGCCGCGGGAGAAACCGCTGAGACCGCGGCACAGCAGTGAGGTCGATTGTCACGACGCATAGACAGGGACAAGGACGAAACCCATGAACGGCTGCCTCACCCATCGCGTTCCAGCAGCGCACACCTTGGGCGCGCTTTTGTTGGCGTTGGTCATCCTCGCTCCCGCTGCGGCGGACGCGCAGCGATTGACGTATTCCACCGATCAGAACATCTCGCCGGCCTACGAGGGTTGGGAGGAAGACGTGGACGGCTCGCGTCACTTCTTGTTCGGATACATGAACCGCAACTGGGAAGAAACCCCAACCATTCCGGTCGGCCCGGACAACGCAATGGAGCCGGGTGGTCCGGACCTTGGGCAACCGACCCTTTTTCAGCCCCGGCGCAACCGGTTCGTGTTCCGGGTGCCGGTGCCCGACGAGTTCGCGGTTGACGATGAACTGGTCTGGACACTCACCGTCAACGGGGTGACGGAGCGGGCCTACGCAACGCTGCGCCAGGACTACTTCGTCGACTCGATGGTACGGGCCTCAGAGAACGGCGCCATCGGAGCCGGGACGAGCAGCCCGAAGATTCGTGCCAATACGGGGCCGACCCTCCAGGTGGACGGTGGGATGAGTCGCACGGTTCGCGTAGGCGAACCGCTCGTGCTGACGGCGATCTCAGAGGACGACGGCGTGCCGGAGTCGCCCCGCAAGCGGTTCGCGCGGTTCGACCCGACCCTGACGCGACGTTGGCGACCCAGCGCCCGGGTCACCGTGAACACCGAAACGGGCCTGCGCGTGTCATGGTTTCTCTACCGCGGAGCGAATGCGGTCGACTTCGAGCCACCTCAGGTCAGTGTGTGGGAAGACACCCGGACCGGCGCCTACTCTCCATGGGCCCCGCACTTCATCAATCCGGAGCCGCCCGCGGATGGGACCTTCACCACCGAGGCCACCTTCACCGCCCCCGGAACCTATGTCCTCCGGTGTCTCGCCGCTGACGGTGCGCTCGATGTGTCCTACGACGTGACCGTCACCGTCACGGAATAGGGCGATACACCAGACCTCGTGACGTACTGTCGTGCCGACGGCCAGGGGCCGTGCTTAGGGGCCACCGCGCAAGCGAGGTAGCCGCTCCTCGACCTCGGTCTCCGTCAATCCAAGCAGGCCTCCGCGCTTCACCAACAGGTCTACGTCGACCCCATACAGATGCGTGGGCGACTCACCGAGTCCCACGACGTTGCGGGATGCGATCCGCGTGGCCACCCACTCCGAAAATCGTCGCCGGGCGTCATCGGAACCTTCTGCCACGGTCGCACGGACCATGCCCAGCGCCTGACCGCACAACGCGGCCCAGTTCGTGTCGCCGGCGCCGAGAAATCCGCGCCACGCGGCCGAATCTCGCCCGCCCGATGGCTCGGAGGAATCGACCTCATCGGAACCATCGAGCAAACGCTGCCGCAGCTCCTCGAAGCTGGCGCACGCGAAGTAGAGGAACGACATATCTCGGAAGACGCGAAAATCACGACGGGCGGCGTAGGCGGCCGCGAGCAGCGCCTGTTGCTGGTCCGCCTCGGCCCGCAACAGCGCGTCATACTCGCCCAGCGATTGAGACGTGGGACGGCCGGTCTCGAGAGCGATTACCAACCGCTCGACGCCGAGCAGGCTCCATGCGAGACCGGTCGAGAACAGCGGGTCGAAGAAGGCGAACGTCTGGGGCAACATCGCCCAGCGCTCGCCTACGGCTGTCCGCCGCCGACGCTGAAGACGGCCAGTCGCCCGTATTCCCGGCGGCAGCGGCCGGGCGCCCGCAAATGCTGATTCGAGCGTCGGGTACCGCGACAGCACCGTGCGCCACCGCAACTCGGGGTCGCCCGCGCTGGCGCCAGAGACGACCGCCGCATCGTCGAGGAGGAGGCCCGCGCTCACCAGCCCGTCGTCGAACCGCAACGCATACATCCAGCCCTCGTCCAGCAGGTGATGGACGGCAGCCCAGTCGTCAGGATAGGGGCCCGTCGGCAGCGTGGCCCCGTCGCCGGCTGCCACCTCGGCGAACGGCCTCACCCCCTCGAAGTGTCCGTACAGGAGTCGACTCGAGAAATCGGGCTCGGACGCCTCGTGTTCGACTCCGAACGCCCGCGCGAGGACTTCTCCGACGCCAGACGCATCGACCAGAAATCCCGCGTCGATCTCGACGTCCTCACCCCCGTACCGCCCGCGCAGACGGAGGCGCTCCCCAGTCCGCTCCACCCCGACCACCTCGAAACGGTCGCGATAGTCAGCACCGGCGGCGCGGGCCCGCTCGACCATGTGCGTATCCACGTCGGCACGCAGCCACTGACAATCGGCTACCTCCGCGTCTGGGCTCGCCGACACCAGCATCCGAGCCTCGTGCGTCTGGGTAGTGGGAAACGGCTCGCCGGGCCGATGACGGTAGAACGTAAAGCCGCGCTTGAGGCCGCAGCGAAGCCCGGACAGCTCCCTTCGCCAGCGGCCGTGCGCGGCAAGTGCGCGCAAGTCCGGCTGTTGGTACCGCGCGGACAGGCGCTCGAGCGACAACGCCGCCAATGGGGTCGACGACTCGCCAAGGGAGAAACGCGGGTGCACGTCGCGCTCGACCAGGAGCACCGAGCGCCCACGAAGCGCCAACAGCCGAGCCAGCAGGGAGCCGGCGAATCCGGCCCCGATCACCGTCACGTCATAGCGCATGGTCATGTCGCGGGCGAGTCAGAGACCGCGGGATCGGGCGCCCGGAACCTGGCGGCTGGCATCGCACCAGTCGCACCCGACGCGCGACTCTTCCAGACCGCTCAGATTCATCGCCGCCAGCCGACTGACGCGGGCCTCGGCACAGTGGTCGCAACCGGACAGGCGTTCGAGATCCCAGAGATCCACCTGCACCACCGCATCCTCCAGATTGAGCCGCAATGCCTGGTCGAAGGTCTCCTCGACCAGATCGAGGGTCACGGGATTCCAGTGGCCTTCGGCGCCCAGGGATTCAAGCGCACCGTTTCCGCCGCGCACCGGAATGATGGAGATCGTTCCGGCGCCACCCGCAGCCGCATGCAACACCGAACGAAGGGTCCAGTCGAGCTGCTCCTCGTCTGCAACAAAGGGACACCCGAGCAACACGAACGCGCGAAGCGCTATCTTCCGCGTCGCGAGTGCTGACGCGGCCGCATCGAAATCGGCCAGCGTCATCCGCTTGTTCAAGCGCGGCAGCGCCTCGGGGTGCACGGTCTCCAGCCCGACCGCGACCTCAAGCGCCCCCTGTAGTCGGTCGGCGAACGAGAAGCACCGGTCGCCGATGAACCGAGGATGGCACTCGACCGTCACCTGCGCGAAGTCGTCAAGCAGGCCAAGGAGCGCCGCCTCATCGGCTGGCGGCACAGCCGTCGGGTCAAAAAAATTGCTCGCGTTGTAGAGCTTGATCAGCGAGCGCTGTCCGATCGTGTCGAGCGCTCCGGCCAGTTGACGCGGGAGTGCGCCGGGAGGCGTCCGTTCGGTCAGCGTGTGCGTCCACAGATCGCAGAACACACAACTGAAGGGGCACTCGGCGCCGGCCAGAAAGACGGTGGTTGCGTCGACCACCGTACCCGCGGGCCGACGCTCCCGCTCGTGCACCACCCCGAGTGGTCTATCGGAAGGCCTGACGACCTTCGAACGCCGGAGCGAACGCACCCAGCCGTCCATGCGATTACCGAGGGGCTACGGCGCGGACTGGCCGTATAAGGAGTGAAAGTGGGCCCGGTACCGTTCAGGAGGCACGGCGAACAGGCCGCGAAAGACGTCGTCGTCGACGGCACCGTGCTGGAACCGGCGCTTCTCGAACACGGGAAAGTCCAGATCGAAGCACGAGCGCATACCGCGACGCACCACCTCCCCCTTCAAGCCGTAGAGGGCCTCGGTCGACCCGGCGGCAAGCGTCCCAAACGGTATCGACTCCGCGACTTGGATGACCGACGGGCGCACGAACGGACTCAGCCCAGCGAACCCGAATAGACGAGCCGGTGCAAAGGTCCGGACGCACCCACGGGACAAACCACCCGAGTAGGTCTGCGAGTGCTTGATGGCACCAACGCCCCACCCCTCCTGATACAGCATCGAGTTGGAGACGACGCTCCGGATGGTCAGTTCGTGGTTCTCTTCGATCGGATAGTCCTTGAGGTTTTCGTCGCCGCCGTCGCCGTCCAACAGGAGGCGCCAGTCGGGATAACGCTCGCGTATGCCACGCAGCAACGCCAGCCCCACGGTCGCGCACTCGACATCCAGCGGTTTGTAGTCCTCTATCACCTCGACGGCCTCGAACGGGTCGAGACGCTCCGCAGCGACCTCAACCACCTCCAGCAACATCTCCAATCCGAGCCGTCTCATAAACTCACGCGCCTGTGCCACGTCGGCCCCACCGCCATCGACCGCCAGAGTGAACGCCTTCAGACGGCTGGGACTCTGTCCGCTGTCGAGCAATGCGCGATAGACGCTGACCAGAATCGCCCCGCTGTCGATGCCACCCGAGAACAAGACCCCAATCGGCTCGGTCTTCGGTTGCCGCACGAGCCATTCGGTCACTTCATGGTGCAGGGCCGCCACATACGAGTCGCCGATGCCCTGGAGGTCCGTCGACATCGTAGCGTGGGGCGGCGCGAAGAATCGGCGTTGTTGCGGCGTCGGGTCCGGACACCCGATCAGCCGGAGGGCGGTGACGTGATGAGCCGGCACCATCCGCGTGTAACTCGGATGAAACTGATGCCCATAGCCGTGGCTATCGAGCACGCGTTTCAGGTCGTCGATCCGCTCCCCGATCACGAGCATCGGTCCGGCGGTCTCTTTGGCCAGGAAATACCGCATCGGCCGATCGAGACTGCGAGCCATCAGCACCGTCTCGCCGTCTCGAGCGGCCAGCGCGAACGACCCATGCACATCGAGCATGGCGTCTGGGCGGGCGTCGAGTAGCAACGCCCGAGCCGTGTCGGCCGTCATGTTGAGAATGCGCTGGTCGGCATCCTCGATCAGGTTGACGACGCGGTGAACCGGGCGATCCATCGATGCAACTCCTCTGCCCGACCTGTGGAGGTGGCGGGGCGACCGTGAGACCCAGACCAACTGTCGAGCCCCTGACGCATTATACGGGCGGACCCGCCCTGGGTCGCCATCGCGTCAACCGCCAGTCTGCGGCCCCGCAGTAGCCGGACCGTGCCATCCATGCCAAGATCCGGTGTTGCAGACTGCGACCACGCCATGACCGCCACTTCCCGCACAATTGACGACGTCATCAGTCGGCTGACCACCATCGTCGACGACGCGAAAACAGATGGGTCGAGGCTGGGTTACTTTCCCGCGCTCTACCGCAAGGTCACGATAGAGGTGCGGGATGGCATCGCGAACGGCGTCTTCGACGACGGCCCACGCATGGAACGGCTGGACGTCCTGTTTGCCAGCCGGTATCTGGACGCGTTCGACGCCTATCGAGAGGGCGACGCTCTTACGCGGTCGTGGCAGTGTGCATTCGATGTCACGGACCAATGGTGGCCCATCGTCCTGCAACACCTTCTCTTGGGTATCAACGCACACATCAATCTGGACCTCGGCATTGCCGCCGCCCGCGTTGCACCTGGCCCCCAGTTGCCAGCCTTGCATGGGGACTTCAACCGAATAAACGGGATTCTCGCTTCGCTGGTCGGCGAGGTTCAGGATGAGCTGGCGCGCATCTGGACGACGTTGCGGCTACTGAACCGGTATCTGGGAGACGTCGACACCGCGGTAATCAACTTCAGCATGGAGCGGGCCCGCGACCACGCGTGGTCGGTCGCCCAACACCTCGCGCCACTGAGCGACGAAGACCAAGCGAGTCGCATCGCCCGTCTGGACGATGATGTCCTGGCGCTCGCACACGTCGTTCGCTATCCCACCGTGGTGGGGACGCTGGTCACGAAGGCGGTACGCCTCGGTGAACGAGGGACGGTGCCACGCATCATCGACGTGCTCTCGTAGGCAACCGCCGCACAGGACCGGGCGCCGTTGGCGACTAGGCCAGCGGCGCAGCGCCGCCGCGTGGAGACGGCCGGACCACCCGACACTCAGACCGATTGCCCCACTCTTGCCACGAGCCCACGTAGTTGCGGGCCGGCACGTGGCCAGCCAACTCGAGCGCGAGGCAGGCGTGGGCCGACCGGTAGCCGGTATTGCAGTAGGCCACCACGGGTGCCGACGGCGTGGCACCAACATCCTCAAACAGGGCCGACAGCATGCGGGGCGACTTGAACCGCCCGTCTTCGCCCAAGTGGTGCGTCCACTCGAGATGCACGGCTCCCGGCATGGCGCCCGCGCGCTCGGCTCCCCGGCCATCGTGTCCGTACCACTCCTCGTCGCTACGGGTGTCGAGCAACACCGCGGTGGCGTCGCGTCCGGCGGCCCCGGCTTGGCGCCAATTGGCGACCAGCGCATCGACTACGGTGTACCGATAGGAGGTTGGGAGGGGAACCGCCGCCGCCTGTTCTGTCTGGTGTCCGGCGCGTGCCCACCCGGTCAACCCACCGTCCAGCAGCGCACACTCCGGATGTCCGAGGTATCTCAAGAACCAGTAGGCGCGGGCGGCGGGCTCGTCACTGTAGTCGCCGCACACGACCACCGTATCGTCCCGTCTAATTCCCGCCAGGTTCAGTTGGAATGCCCACATCCGCACGAACGACCGTAGCGATGACTCATCGGTGTCATAGGTGTTGATGCCGTAGACACTGAAGTGTCTCGCGCCGGGCAGGTGTGCCGTCGCGAATCGCTCGCCACGCCTGACGTCCAACACGACAACGCCCGGCCGGCCCAGGTGCTTGGCCAGCTCGTCGGGGTCCGTCAGTGGTCCCGTAATCGACACGATGACAATGGTGGGCCGCTACTCGCTATTCGTTGGCGCCAACGAGCAGGTCCCAGTGGTCCGCGGCGCGCTCGACGATGGCCGGCAGGTCCGCCTCCAGAAGATATCGCTGTCCAATCAGTTCCCGTCCCACGGTCTCGATCTGGGTCAAGAAGTCCTCACGGGAGTCGTAGCGCTCTTCGATGGACGGCCGCGGGTCACGGGTGCGCTGACGTTGCTCACGCGTGGCAGGGAACGGGATGTAGGAGCCAGCCAGGGAAACCAGCGTGTTGGGATCGCCATTGTCCGGGTTCGTGAAGTTCCACCCGGTGTAGGTGGCCAGTGGCACCGCGACCTCAGGATGAAGGATGCCGGAGGTCTCGTTACCGTCGGCATCGACCTGGGGCACGAACATCGGGAGCGCCGTGCCTTCGTCGCCAGAAGCCGCCTCCAGCCACCGGTTCGCCGATCTGGTGCCGCCTTCGCGGTCACTCGGGGAGCGGACGTCAGGTATCGCCGGAAATGCAATCTGCTTCGGTGACACCAGATTCCCGTCGGCGAACCGCGGGTGGCGACTGGCCGGTGGCTCGACACCATCGACCACCCAGTCCTTCAGCGACGTCAACAACGCCCGCATGTTCCACCAATAGTCAGTGGGGTTGCCCATCTCCTGGCGGTTGCCGGGAGGGGGAGGCGGGAAGGCGCCAGGCCCGTGCTGGGTCCCGGCCAGGAAATAGAATCGAACGTTGTCCTGCAACGGGAGATCGGTCGTCCCGTCGGGGGTTGCGTGCACCAACGTGGCCACGCGGCCGCCGCCCCAGTATTCGACGCCGGTGTTGGTATAGAAGATGTGCGGCTGATTCTCGCGGCTGCGCTCGTTGCCCAGCGTCCCGTCGACGACGCCGGTAACCGGATCACGCAACGCCGCATCCGCGAAGGGGAACGAGGTGGCGTCGAACATACCGAGCGTGATCGGCTCAGCGCCGGGCTCATTCAGGTCCAGTCGGGACGATCCGGCAATATGCGGAATCATCCCGTCGAAGACCTGCCGACCCGCTGTATCGGTGTTGAATCCCAGGTAGAGGAAGGTCCGAAGGAAGCGACCACTCTGGGACGAGCCAAACGTCAGGGCGTGCCCAGCGCTGACGGGCGCAGCGGGGTCATGCTTGATCCAGGCCGTGGTGTCGCGAACGGCCGCGAAGCCAAGTCCACCGACCGGCAGGCCGTCAACGGAGGGCACCTCGAACCGGATGGGACGACCGTCCGGCACATCAAACTCCCAGCCGATCCAGACCGCTGTGTATCCCTGGTTCATCAGGAACCCGTCGCCGTACGGCCCACTGCCGCCACGGTTGAACCCCAGCGCCGACATGCGGCCGCGATTGGCGATGTCTACCAACGCGACACCGTTGCCGCGACTCTGGTCAATCGGGGCGAGGATTCTCAAGTCGGCGGTCGCCTCGACCAGACCCTGCGCGTTACGGGGTGCCCGATCCAGATTCAGAATGACCTGGTTCTTGGAGTCGGTCGGATCGATCCCAAAGGTGATCCGTCCCACGATTTCCTCGTAAGGGCCGGCATCGCCGAAGCCCTTCCCGGCCTCAATGGGGCTCCGCTCACTGATGTCGACCGACAGGACGTCAGCGCGGACAGTGGGAGCGAGCAAGACCGCGACGAGCAGAGCGGCAGCGACGGTGCGGAGCGTGGCAATCATGAGTGATGGTCCTTGTCGAAGTCGTTCATGGGCCGTAATGGTCCATCAATTATAGCGGCTCTCGACGAGTTCTGCGGGGTAGGCGTGGGGGGGCACAATGTGAGCGCCGACGCGCCAATCTCCCGTCGATGGGGATTGACGGATCCGATCTGATGATCGCGCTTCTGAAATCTGCTATCGTGCGTGTCCTTGCTAAATGGCAATTTACGGTCGCGGTTGACCGGAAGTCATCGAGAAAGGCCCGAACGGAATGCAGAGGCACGCCGCCCTCCCAGCCACGCCTGCACGGCATCGGCCGATGGCATGCGAGGCTGGCCGCTCGATGTCTATCATCCCTGTCAGGGTGCGTCGCGGCCCGCCGGGCAGGTCCGGAGGGCCGCGACAACCAGTCGTTTCAGTTCCCGATGCCTCTGAACCCCGGCCAGGACCTTGAACCGGAGTAGGTCGCTACGCCTGGCGGGCACGCTGGCCGTCGGTGTCGTACTGTGGGTCATCCCGCCCCCGGACGGCGTCGGCACCCAAGCGTGGCATCTCCTGGCCATCTTCGTGGCCACGATTGTGGGCATCATCACCAACCCATACCCGATGGGTGCGGTCGCCTTGTTCGGCATCGCGGCGACCAGTCTCAGCGGCACGCTCACGATCGAGCAGTCGGTCAGCGGTTTTGGCGAGCGAGTGATCTGGCTCATCGTGATCGCCTTCTTTATCTCTCGTGGCTTCATCAAGACCGGTCTGGGGGCTCGGATCGCCTATCTCTTCATGGCGGCGTGCGGGCAGACGTCACTGGGCCTGGCCTACAGCCTCGTCGCGGCGGACTTGACCTTGGCGCCCGCCATGCCCAGCAATACAGCCCGTGCCGCTGGGGTGATTTTTCCTATCGTGGGCTCGATTGCCCGGTCGTATGGAAGCCACCCGAACGACGGGACGGCACGTGCCATCGGCGCGTTTCTGATGAAGACGGCCTATCAGGGCACCGTGATCACGAGCGCGATGTTTGTCACCGCCATGGCGGCGAATCCGATTATCGTGCGGTTGGCTGGCGACGCGGGTGTGCAACTGACATGGGGTGGATGGGCGCTGGCGGCCATTGTGCCAGGGCTGGTGAGCCTCACGGTGATGCCGTGGGTTCTGTATACGGTCTACCCCCCCGGCATCCGAGAGACGCCCGGCGCGAGGGAACTCGCCCGCACCCAGCTGCGCGAGATGGGCCCGCTCAAGCCCGACGAGTGGACGATGCTCGCCACGTTCGTGCTGCTGCTGAGCTTGTGGATTTTCGGGGCACCGCTCGGGCTCGACGGCACCGGGACCACCGCCGCGTTCATTGGTCTGTCATTGCTCCTCTTGAGTGGCACCTTGACGTGGGACGACGTCCTGCAGGAACAGGGCGCCTGGAACACGCTCGTCTGGATCTCGACGTTGGTGATGATGGCCAACTACCTGAACGAACTCGGGCTGATCCCGTGGTTTGCCACGACGATGGGCGGTATGGTCGAGGGCATCGGGTGGGTGCCGGCCCTCCTGGCCCTGAGTCTTGTCTATTTCTACAGCCACTACTTTTTTGCCAGCAACACCGCCCACGTCGTCGCCATGTACGCCGCATTCCTGGCCATGGCTATCGCATCCGGGGCCCCGCCGGCCCTGGCCGCCCTCGTCTTGGCGTTCTTCAGCAACCTCTTTGCCGGGCTGAGTCACTACGGCACTGGGCCCGCGCCGGTGTTCTTTGGCTCTGGTTACGTCGAATTGGGGGCGTGGTGGCAACTCGGGGCGCTCATCAGCGTCATCAATATCGTCATCTGGACGGTGATCGGCGGGTTGTGGTGGCGGGTGATTGGCCTATGGTGACAAGGCCCTTCTCCTGCACCTGGATTCTCGACTCGGGCGGCGCCGGGCGCGGCGCCTGGCAAGGTGGCGTCCTCTACGAAGTGATGCGATGGACGCGCACGAACGGGGGCTATCCCACGATAGCGATGGGCGCGTCGGCGGGTGGCTATGCCGCCGCCGATGTGGCCACCGGCAGCGAGGCGACGGTACTGAAAGGCTGGACGGTCTGGGGGGCTCCGGAGATCCCGAAGCGGTATCCTCTCGCCGACTTCGTTGCGAACGAGTGGCCACGTAGCCGCTTTCGGAAGCACCTGCACGCGTCCATCCGTTACGTGATGGAGCCTCCCGAAGTGGATGACGTGTTCGACGAGTCGGCGCAGCGGACCTTGCTCGTGTTCACGTCGCGGATTCGGCGCCTGGACGGACGGACGCCGGGGCGTGCCGATTTGACCAAGTTGTTCGCGATGGCGGCCACCCGCAAACTTCCTGGGCGGCTAAAGTACCGGCCTCGCTACCAGGTGGACCCGGTCGTGTTCGCCACCAACCTCCCGGACGCGCTGCAATCTGAGTGTGTTCGGCCGCTCACACGGGCTAACTACCACTGCGCTATCGAGGCCTCGTGCCTGGTGCCGCTGGCCATGGGGCCTGCGATCCAACCGACGCTGCTTTCGCCCGGCGGCTTGTTCCCGAACGATAGGCAGGCGATATTCGTTGACGGAGGGTTCGCTCTGAAGATGCCCATGGCGATCTTCGAGGACGACGCCCGTTTCCGGGGCCTAGCCCGCTGGACGGCGACGCCCCGCACCGTGGTCTTCTGTTGCGATCCAAACGGTCGCCTCTGGGAGACGAGCCTGCGACTGCGGGCGTTGAACGACCACCCGTCCGTCGCGCGCGCCCTCGCCGACGGCACACTTCTGGTCATCCATCCCGACCACGTGGTCGAGGCAGGCTTCCTGTGTTTCGATCCCGTGGTCATCATGCGCACATTCGAACGGGGTCGGGAGCAAGGCCGTCGCCTGCTCGCGGCGCCACACATCCGCCGCTTCCTGTCTGGAACCGACGGACATACCGAACCGGCATCGCCTCTGGAGCCCCCACGCCGTTCCCCAGATTCCAGTGCATCCGTGCCGGACGACGTCGCGGTGAGACAATCGCCGCGTTCTTCCTGAGGGGTGCCATGAAAAACTGCTATTGGCTGGTCGCCATCGTCCTGTGTGTGTTCGTCCGGGTCGCCGCCCAAACTCCGCTGACGCCGGACGGCCAGCGTAATCTGCACGGGCTGTGGACCAATTCGACCACGACTCCGCTCGAACGACCGCCAGACATGGCGAACCGCACCGTACTCACCGATGAGGAAATGGCCACGCTCGATGCCCAAGCGGTCGGACGCAACGATCGTCCGCCACGGGCCGGGGACCCCGGTACCTACAACGAATTTTGGTGGGAGCGGGGCACCCGCCTGACGCAGACCTCGCTGGTGATCGACCCGTCCGACGGCCGAATACCCGCATTCACGGCGGACGGACAAGCTCGAGCCGAATGGGCGCGTGGGGCCGACTCCTGGACCAACCGGAACCTGGCGGAGCGCTGCGTGACGCGAGGGGCACCGAAGCGCCCCGGCGGGTACAACAACAATTTCTTGATTCTGCAGACGCCCGGCTACGTAACGATTCTGCAGGAGATGATTCACGAGGTCCGGATCATTCCACTCGACGACCGGCCGCACATCGATGGCGACATCGGGCTCTGGATGGGCGATTCCCGGGGACGATGGGATGGCGACACGCTGGTGGTCGAGACAACCAACTTCGCCGAGCAGATCGTCTTCAACTCGTACAACTGCTGCCCCGGGGCCGGCGCGAACCTGCGTCTGGTCGAACGTTTCACCCGTGTGGACGCCAACACCCTCGACCATCGCTACACCGTCGAAGACCCCACCACCTACGCCGGCCCCTGGACCGCGTCGATTCCGCTGGCGCGGTTCGACGGTCCGATCTACGAATATGCCTGCCACGAGGGGAACTACGGCATGGAGAACCTGTTACGCGGCGCTCGCGTTCAGGAACGGGATGGCACTCGGCCCGGTGAACCGAGGTAATCACCTCCCCAAGCGAACTAGTCGGCCGCAAGGCACGCGCCGCTGTCGAGCAGCTCCCAGCGAGGCGGGCTCAAGAGGTCGACGGCGCGGAGCCGGCCGCCGCGGGCGGTAAGCCAGCTGGCGGCGGCGTCGCGAACCAGGGGCGCAAACGCCCACTCCGTCTTCGGCGGTGCGGCGGAGCGGACGGACGCTCGCGCGGCGAAGAAGTCAGTGGTCGCGACAACCAGTGCGTCGGTCGGGCGGATCGGCACACCGGAGGGCCAGGCAAGGTCCACCGTGGGCCTCTCCCCTTCGCACCGCACCTCCACGCGAGCACCGGAGAGTCCGGGTACTCCACGACGCCCGCGGGCGAGAGCCACGACGAGTGCCTGCCTGAGCTGCGCCCCAGTCAATCTGAGCGTGACCACGCGATTGTCGAACGGGAACACGTCGTAGAGCGATCCGCGCGTGAGCGCCCCCGCCGCGACATCCGTACGCAACCCGCCGCGTCGCGCCCCCAGGCCAATAGCCACGTCAGCACCCGGCACGGCTGCCAGGAGCGCATCCGCGAAGAGGTTCGCGAGTGGCGACTCGAAGTCTTCTGGGTTCCTCGGCAGGGGCGTCTCGATCAGAATCCCCAGTGGGACGGCTCGCCAACGCCGCACCCGATCGAGCTCCGGCTGCATCGCCGCCACCACGGATGCGTCCGGCCTGACCGGCGCCGTTTCGTAGAACGCCGGGGTCGAGCCACCCTCCCGGCACGCGCCGTCCGGGCCGATGGCGGCGCATAAGCCCTGGGGCGCGAAGATGCGCGACGACCGCACGCCGACCCCGCGCTCGATGGTGAGATCCAGCCGAGCAAACGCAGCCCCTCTCGAATACGCCTGCACGATGGGAATGCCCGCCACCTCGTGCGCAACCCCCGCGTGGGTGTGTCCCGCCACGACCGCATCCACGAGACCAGACGGGAGTCCTCGAGCCAGCCGGAAGATCTCCGCGTCGTCGTCGCACGACGACAGGTCGGCGGGATCGTCGAACTGCTCACACCATCCTCCGGCGTGGGCCAGCACGACCACGACGTCGACGCCGCGTTCGCGCAGACGCCTCGCCTCGGCCTCAACGCTGGGGATGAGCGGCGCCGTTGCGAGCCCTTGGACGTTCGCAGCGAGGGTTTTCGTGAGGCCGTCGTAGGTCATCACGCCCACGATGCCCACGCGGAGGCCTGCGGTATCGACCACCGTGGACGGCCGAACATTTGGCCATGTCACCGGGCGGCCGGTGGCCTCGTCGATGACGTTGGCCGCCAGCAATGGAAATCGCGCCCGAACCGCCGCGGCCTTCAAGGCACCGCGCATGTCCGATTCGCCAGTCCCAGACGCGTTGTCGTCACGCGCCCCGTACTCGAACTCATGATTGCCGATGGCCAGCGCGTCGTAGCCCAAGGCGTTGTAGGCGTCGACCACCAGTGCACCTTCCGAGAGGTTGGACTCGATTCCTCCCTGGAACGTGTCACCCGCGTCCAGCAGCAGCACCGCACCACCGTCGGCCGCGCGGGCTCCGCGCAGGTTGCTCAGATATCCGCCCAGCAGCGCGAGTCCTCCCCGCCCATTGCTGGGCAACACCCTCCCGTGGAGGTCCGTGGTACCCACGATCGAGAGAATCACGGAACCTGTCGCATCGGCAGGAATATCCCCGGCCTGTTGCAACGCCCAGACGGTGCCAGCAAGCAGAGCGGACACGACAGCAAGCGCCAGCAGCCGAACCATCGAAACGGGCAGTGCAGACATAATTGCTATGGTGAGCATACCCCTCTGGAGCGCGGCTGGCGGGGCTCGATGTCGGCACGCCGCCGGGAGGATCATGTCAAGAGACAGCGCGCTCAGGTGAGGAGGCATTCCGCCTGCTCGTCCGCTGCCTTTTTTCCCCATGAATCGTGTGGTTCGCGTAGTGGCCTTCGCGGCACTGGTCTCGATGTTTCTGTCCGCCCCGGCTCTGACCGAGGCGCAGGGCATCGGTGTCGGCGTCAAGGGCGGCTTTCTGCATTCGTCGTTCGACGCCACGGAGGCGTTCGACAGCGGTCAAGGATGGCAGGCGGGCCTGTTCTTCGGCGGCAACCGCCCGGGCACGATCGGCTTCATGGGCGAGTTCAACGTCCTGGCCAAGAAGAGCGATTCCGCAGCCGGCGAATCGCCCCTGTACTACTTCCAAGTGCCTGCACTGTTGCGAATCAACATTGGGTCTTCGGGCACGGGACTCAGTGACGCGGTGGTGTACGGCATCGCGGGACCGTCGCTCGATCTGTTGTTCAAAGACGAGCTTGCGATTACTACCGACGAGGTTGAGCGCGTCGACGTGAGCATCGTGGCCGGCATCGGGTTCGAGATCTCGAGATTCATCATCGAGGGTCGCGGCACCTGGGGATTCCGGAACATTGCGAAAGAGACGAACGCGCGAGACGTCAGGAGCACCACGTTCGCCATTCTCGGCGGCATTCGCTTCAACTAGCACTCGGATCGGGCTGACCCAGGGCGGGCGTTGTCGCGCCCTGGGTCACCGTCTCCGACGCTCGACGGGGCAAAAGACCATCTAGCCGAGTCGGTTTGGTGATTGAGCTGACGGTGCGGTCCAGGTCATAATGGAGCGTTTCTGCAAGCTAGGTGACCGACAGCCTCAACCCACCATGGGTTGGCGTCGGGACGTTGTGTATAGGGAGTGTGAAATGCGCACCAAACTGTTCGCGTACGCGGCGGCCCTGATCGTTCCGTTGGTGACCTTGGCACCCGCCGCCGCGGCGGCGCAATCGCTCGCCGGTAGCGACCCCCATCCCAATGTCCACTTATATGACGTGGCCGATTTCGGCATCGACGCCGAGGATGTCACGTTCACCAAGCACATCGCACCCATCTTGCAGCGAAGCTGTCAGGGCTGTCATCGGCCCGACGGCGGCGCACCCATGTCCCTCCTCACCTACGATCAGGTGAGGCCCTGGGCTCGTTCGATCAAGACCAGAACCTCCATCAGAGACCGGCAGGGCGCGATGCCACCGTTCTTCCTTGAGAAGGATCTCGGCATCCTCAAATTCAAGAACGACCCCTCCCTGAGCGACGAGGAGCTCGCGCTGATTCAGGCGTGGGCGGACCACGGCGCGCCCCGCGGGGATGCCAACGACATGCCCCCGCCGCTCGAATTTGCCGGCGCCGGAGAGTGGACCATCGGGGAACCGGACCTCGTGTTACGTTCGAAAGATATGACGCGCCCCGCCGTTGGGCCGGACCGCTGGGGTGACATCGGCTTGGTGCCGACGGGCCTCACGGAAGACCGGTATGTGAAAGCGG
The DNA here is from genome assembly GCA_963934795.1 of uncultured bacterium. GTDB lineage: Bacteria > Acidobacteriota > Vicinamibacteria > Vicinamibacterales > UBA8438 > UBA8438. The sequence continues at coordinate 50,094 of CAWWAF010000003.1, read as the reverse complement.
TAGAGGTGAGGGAGATCAACGATATCCCTCCGGGGGCCGGAGACAATACCGTCGGTGGACGGTACATCTTCCACCATATGACCTATTCCAGCGGAGTCCTGAACGAGGACGGCACCGATATAGACGAGGACACCCGCGTGCGCTGGCCGATCCACGAAGTGGGACGCAACGCCGACATCTTCCCGGAGAAATTTGGCACGCTGCTGCAGGCGGGCTCCGCATTGCACCTGGGTGCCAGCCACCTCCACTCGAACGGCATCGCGGAAACGACCGCACATCTTGAATTTGGCTTCATCTTCCACGACAAGGGCTACGCACCGGAGTACGGCGACCGCGCTCGGGTGGGGTTGGGTAACGGCAACGACATCGACGTCGCGCCCGGTCGTTCCGGCCAGGAGATGCACGCGTTCACGGTGCTGAATCAGCACACCAAGCTCGTCGCCTTCGAACCCCATCTGCACGCACCCGGCACGCGCATGTGTATCGAAGCGATCTGGGGCAAGAACCACTTCACACTCAATTGCGTCGGCTACGACCACAGTTGGGTCAAGCAGTACGTCTACGAGGACGATGCGGCGCCGCTGCTGCCGAAAGGCACCATCCTGCACATCGTTGGCTTCCTGGACACGACCCCGGGCAACAAGAACCTCGCGGACAGCAGGAACTGGGCCGGCGGTGGCCGGCGATCTGTCGCCAATATGTTCATTGACCTCGGCTATGCCGTCGAGCTCACAGAGGAACAATTCCAGGGCGAGATGGCCGACCGACGCGCCGCCATGAAGGACCGGAACGAATATGACGTCGGCTGCCCGTTGTGTTGGGCTCCGGTGCCGCCGATGGAGACCGCCACAGAGGAAAGCGGACAGCAGTGATGAGTCAGCCTGTGTCGCGGGCGGCGCTCGGGTTGCTACTGCTCTCTCTCATCGTCACGGCGCCGTTCGCGGCGCGTGGCGCAGATGCCCAGACGCGGTTCATGTTCCTGCGGGGCCAGAGTATCCACCCCTCGTTCGAGGGCTGGTGGCCCAACAACGACGGGTCATTTACGCTGTGGTTCGGTTATATGAATTCGAACTGGGAGGAGGAGTTCGACTTCCCGATCGGGCCCAAGAACTACTTCTCCATCGCCGAACCGAATGCGCTGGACGACCTCACGACCGCGGCCTTTGACGCGGCAGCGGCCGACCGCGGCCAACCGACGCACTTTTATCCACGACGCAACCCGTTCCTCTTCACCGTCCAGGTACCGGCGGACTTCGGAGAGCGGGAAGTGGTGTGGACCTTGACCAGCCATGGGCGAACGAACCGGGCATTTGCCACGCTCAGTCCGGACTACCGGATGGACCCCCAGGTGCTGTCGACCGAGGTGGGTGGTGCTTTCGGCAGCCTTGACGACCGTCTCCGCACGAACCTGCCTCCAGACCTGACGGTGGAGGGCGGGATGCAGCGTAGCGCCAAGGTCGGCGAACCGCTGGCGCTGTTCGCCATGGCGAACGATCCGGACAACTTTCCTGAGCGCTCGGACCGTGGACAGCCCCCGAAGGACCTGGACGAGTTCTACACCACAGCCGGTGTCGGATCGTCTGTCGTCAGCAGCGCCCCGGGTCTGCGTCTGTCGTGGATTGTCTTTCGCGGGCCGGCCGACCACGCGGCGTTCGAGCCTGTTCAGATGAAGGCCTGGATGGATACGCGTGTGTGGGGAAACTCCCCGTGGTCACCGCCGTATATTCTCCCGGAACCACCCGCCGGAAACCGGTGGGAGAACACGGTGACCTTCCTCGAGCCCGGGGACTACACGCTCCGGGCCGTCGCGAGCGACGGCGCGCATTTCAGCTACGAAAACGTGACCGTCCAGGTCACACGCTGAGCACGACGGCTCGTCGCGGAGCGCCGCTGCCGCCTTCGATCCGCATCCTCACCCACACGAGACGACGCTTCGTGTCCCTTTTGCGATTCCGCTATGGTGGGCCGAACTCAGCCGTGATCGGCCGTGAAGGAGATGAGACCGCATGCCCCCGTTCGTCATCAGACTCGCCACCCCCACGGACGCAGCGACCGTCGCCGACTTCAATCTGCGGATCGCGGCTGAGACCGAGGCCAGGTCACTCGACCGCGACCTGGTAACCCTCGGGGTCGAGGCCCTCCTCACCAACGCCTCCCGCGGCCGGTATTACGTGGCATGCGCTGGGCAGGAGATTGTCGGCCAGATCATGCATACGCGTGAGTGGAGCGACTGGCGAAACGGTGACGTCTGGTGGATCCAGAGCGTCTATGTCAGACGAGACCATCGTCGCCGTGGCGTCTTCAGGATGCTCCACGACCACCTGAAGACGCTCGCGCGAGCCGACCCGGGTGTAGTGGGCCTGCGTCTCTACGTCGATGCTGACAACCGTGTGGCACAGACCACCTACGAACAGTTGGGGATGAACGCGGCGAGGTATCGCATCATGGAGGATCTGTTCGCGCCGGACGCGGGGCCGTCCGAGTGATGCCCGGCGCATTGCGGAGGTGCCCCGACGGGGATAGGATGGCTCCATGACAAGACACGTCACGACGGGGTTGCGCGTCGCGCTGGCGCTCGGCGTCGCCGCGTTCCTGTGGAGTCCAATGGACGGCAAGCCGGTTAGCAACGCCGACTACCTCGGACAATAAGTTCCTCCTTCACACTGGGTCACGACTATGCAGCCAGCACATCGCATCGCGCTCATCGCGCTCGTCGGCCTCTTCACCGCGGCGACCGCAGCCGTCCCCACGCTGTCCGCAAAGGACTGGCCTCAATGGCGCGGCACCGAGCGTCTGGGACTGTGGACCGAGACCGGGATCCTCGAGGAGTTTCCAGACGAAGGCTTGACCGTGAAGTGGCGCGTCCCGGTGAACGGCGGCTATTCAGGGCCCTCCGTCGCCGATGGCCGCGTGTTCGTGCTCGACTATGTGGAGACCGAACCGCGAACGATGGACGGGACCGAACGTGTCCTCGCGCTCGACGAAGAGACGGGAGAGGTGCTGTGGAGCCACGAGTGGCCCACCACCTACCGGATGCTGATGTTCACATACGCGACCGGCCCCCGCGCCAGTCCCACGGTGGACGGAGACCGCGTGTATGTCGTGGGGTCGACTGGGCTCGTGCTGTGCCTGAATGTCGAAACCGGTGCGGTGATCTGGGAGAAAGATACGGTCGCCGAGTACGACACCAACATTCCGGTCTGGGGAACGTCGAGTGCCCCGTTAATCGACGGCGACCGCGTCATCCTGCTGGTAGGCGGCGAACCGGACGCGCTGGTGATGGCCTTCGACAAGCACACCGGTGACGAGGTGTGGCGGGCCATCGAGAGCCGCACGGAGATGGGGTATCACCAGCCCAGCATCATTGAGGCTGGCGGGGCCAAACAGCTGATCGTCTGGCACCCGCGAGGACTCTCCTCGCTCGACCCCGAAACCGGTGAGTTGTACTGGGAAGAAGAGTTCCGGGGCCGAGCCAACATGACGGTGGCCGACGCGGTCCACAGCGGACCCTATCTATTTGTATCCGGGTTCTACAGCGGGTCGCTGATGATGCGGCTCGACCAGGACCGACCGGACGCGACCGCCATCTGGCGCGGCGAGAACAACCGGGTCTCGGTGGGTGACGTCGAGGTGGCTGAAAGCACGGGGCTTCACTCGGTGATGACGACGCCGCTCATCGTCGGCGACTACATCTATGGCATCGGCAGCCATGGACAGGTGCGCGGCCTGCTGGCCGAGACCGGCGAACGGCTGTGGGAAGCGGAAGGACTGACCACGAGAAATCGGTGGGGGTCAGCGTATTTCATCCAGCACGAAGACCGCTATTTCGTCTACAACGAGAACGGCGATCTGATCATCGCGCAGTTCAACACGGAGGGATATGTCGAGCTGGACCGAACCCACCTGATGAATCCCACCTCGCGGTCCGGGTACGGCGGGGCCAGGGCCGGCTCGCGCGGTCGCGCCACCCATGGCCAGAGCGACCGCCTCGTGGTCTGGTCGCACCCGGCGTTCGCCAACCGCCACCTGGTATTGCGGAACGACGAGGAAATCATCCGGGTGTCGATGGACCAGAACGACTACTAACGCTGGTTCTGAGGCGCACCGACGGCGGATCGCCCGTATAATGCCGGCGTCCGTACTCGCCCAACGATCACCCTTGGAGGTTTAGATGAAAGCTCGATACGCGTCCGTCTCGGCGGCGCTCTTGCTCGCCCTGTCGCTGGTCACGCCGGCAACCGCGCAGACCACGGCGGCCAATCCGGATCGATGGGAAGAGGCCATGCTGGCGTTCGACGCCGACGCGCCCACTCGGCCGGCAGGGGCCATCGTGCTCACGGGGAGTTCAAGCTTTGCCCGGTGGCGGACCATGGAGGCCGACCTGGCGCCGCTCACAGTGGTGCCGCGGGGCTTCGGCGGCAGCAAGATGTCCGACGTCCTCCAGCACATTGACCGACTCGTCCTGCCCTACAAGCCGCGTGCAGTCGCCATCTACGAGGGAGACAACGACTCGTTCGGCGGGATGGAGCCTGAAACGGTCGCGGGCGAATTGAAGCAGATCATCACGAAGATTCACGCGGCACTACCCGACACGCGCATCTATGTCCTGTCGGTAAAACCGAGCCTGGCTCGCGTCTCGGTGTGGGACAGAGCGCAGGCGACCAGCGCGCTCTACCAGGACATCGTCGACAGCGACAGCCGGCTCCACTACATCGATGTGGCGGCCCCGTTCCTGAAGTCTGACGGCACAGTGATGGACGACGTCTTCGTGGACGACGGCCTGCACCTGAACGACAAGGGGAACGCCATCTGGGCCGCCGCCATCAAGGCGGTGCTCATGCCGATCGAAGCGCAGTACGAGTCAACCAACGACGAGTAGCCCATCTCGATCCGGCAACCGCAGATAGAGAACAAGGGCGGCACGTCGCACGTGCCGCCCTTCGCTCGTACGGACCCGGAACGGGCGTTTTGCGTGACACGGTGCCGGTGCTAGGGCTGTGTTCCGCCGATGAGTTCGGCGACGAACCCTGCGGGAATCCCGACCACGAGCAGGGCCATGCTGATCAGCAGGAATCGCGGGTAAATAGGCACCTTGACGGCCCGGTGTGAAAGTTGGACCTGCACCGTTTCCGCCTCATCGATCGCCTCGTAGGCACGTTGCAACCCGTCGGAATCGGTCACGTCAAAGTAGTCGCCGCCAAACTCGCGGATCGTGTCGATTAACCCCTGGGTATTCCCCACGGGCGGACTGGCCTGCCGCTGGATTCCCGGCCTCGGCTCGTCGGCGTTGATGAAAATCATGTACGGCACAATGTTCCGACGGCTGAGTTCGGCGAACTCCTGTTCCGGAATCTCGTCGACATCCGCGTCGGTCACGATGAGCACAGCGCGATGCGGCGTGCTGCCACTCCCCAGGGTGGCGACATCGCGGTCAAAGTGCCGCAACACCGATTGCAACGCCCGGATGATATTGGTGTTGCCTTCGCTGTCAATGATGCGCACCTTGTCTCGCGGCACGAACATCTGGTCGATTGGGGTCCCTGATTGCGCGGCCAGGATACGGACGATGGCGTAGGGGGCGTCCAGGACCTGAAAGAAGTACAGCTCGTCGTCGATGACAAAGTCATCGACCATGTACGGGAACGACGAGAACAGCCACAGGGCCACCCGATCGTTCTTGTCGCGCCGCATTTCCAAAAATTCGAGGTGCGCCTCGCGAGCCACCTGGGCGCGCGACTTCCCGCTGCCGGGGAACTCCCACGCCATAGACAGCGAGGTATCGACCAAGTCGATACGGATGCGCGAGTCCATGTCGCCAGCGACCTCTTCGGTCGCCGTCAGGTAGGGGTCTGACATGGCCACCAGCATCGCGGCGAGAGCGAGCCCGAGAAGCAGCTTCGGTACGTTGTAGAGCGCCTGGCTCCACACGCCCCGTCGAAACCGAGGCTCGATCTCGTAGCCCGAGTGCTGCCGGTGGTGCCGCCGCGATGTCAGCCACAGGCGTAGCACGGACAGCAGCACGACGAGCGCCACCGCCATCGACAGCAGATACGTCATGCCGATGTCGGTGAACCGGACCTGGGCGAGATCCGTTCCCAACAATTCTTGCGCACGCGTGCCAAGAAAATCCGTGAACGCCGACATGGGAAGTGGCTAGCGCCCGCCCTCGACTGCTTGCGTATCGAGTTTCCGGGCGCCGGCCATGATGCCGTGCATGCCGATGTTGCCTTCGTGGCAGGCATACTCGAAGAGTGGTCCATCCGTCCGTCGCAGCGGCATGGCTGCCGTCCAGGGCTCGGTGAAGGAATTCGGATCTTTGAACGTGAACTCATACAGGACGGTGTCGTCGTCGACCCGGCGAAAGCGCTCTACGAGATGCGAGTCCCGCGACGACCCGCGTGCCGCCGTGTCCCGAAGGAAGTTCCTCGTCTCCACGACGAGCGTCTCCCCGTCCCAGCGTCCACGCGAGTCACCTGCCCAGCGACGCACCGTGCCGTGATCGCTGCCATCAAGCGGGATGATGCGCGTGTTGTGCACCATCTCGTTGACGAGGACGACCTGCGTCGGGGTCTGCAGAATCAGGACGTTGTTGTTGTAGGCGCCGGCACTCATCGGGGGGCCTGAATTGAACCCCATGAGGCACCGGTCCGACAGACTGCGGTCCGTGTACGTATCAGCAAAACCGTTCCTCAGATTCAGGCGGTTGACGCCGTTCGCGGCACGAGCCTGGTCTGTCCAGGGCAACCGGCCGTTCGGGGGATCGGTAATCAATGACGTTCGTTTGTCACTGGTCAGTTCGATGCCGCGCTCGTACCAGAACTCGTTATACGACAGCACGCCGCCCTCCGCGCGGGATTGATACCCCGCGCTTGGGGCACCGGACTCGGGGTCAAACAGATCGCGATTCAACCGCGTCCGTTCCGCCGCCTCGAATGCGGCGGCCTCCTCAGCCGATAGCGTCGCCTTGTCACCGAGGTTCTCCGGACGTTCGAGGGGAGTAATGGTCCGAAACGTAAAGATCCCCTGAATATCGGGGTCGCCGTGCGGCGTCCGGTGCGCAGCCGCCCCCGACTGCGCGGCGCTGTGGCCGGCGACCAGCATGACGCCCAGCCCGACGAGACCAACCGTCCTACACACTTGACGACGCATCGCTATCTCCCTGATTACGGCCTGATTGCGCGATCATCACGCCTTGCTGCCGCTCGGTGCCTGCATGGATCAGCTGATCCTACAACCCTGACGAGGTCGGTTCAATCTCGCCGCCGCTACTTTTTGCCGGATGCGGTGTCCAACTGAAGACAGGGACCTGGGACATTTCGAGGGATACTCGACGTGACGGCCGACAGGAGGCAGGTGTGAAACCAGCTCGCGCGATCGATTGGTCTGAGACCGCGGACTCCGAAAGCGACATCGCGGAACGGTGCGCGTCCGGCGACGCGCAATCGTGTCAAGACGTGGTCGACACGCACCAGCGGATGGTCTACCACCTGGCGCTCCAGCTATTGAGCAATCACGACGACGCCCTGGACCTCTCGCAAGATGTCTTCCTGACCGTCTTTCGATCCATCCACCGGTTCCGGGGTGACTCGGCGCTACAAACCTGAATTTACCGGATCGTCATCAACCACGCGCGGAACCGCCAGCGCTGGTGGAGACGACGGTGTCGAGCCGACCAGGTATCGCTCGATGCCCTCATCGAAGAATGGGGAGAGTTGCCGGCGCCACTCGGACCAACTTCTCCGGACCGTGCACTCGACCAGAAACAGTTGGGAGAGCGCGTGTGGCGGGCACTCAACCGGCTGCCATTCGACCAGCGCTCAGCCGTCGTCCTGCGTGAACTGCATGGTATGCGCTACGCGGAGATTGCGTTTTCCCTCGGCGTCTCCAACGCCGCGGTCAAATTACGTCTGGCGCGCGCGCGCCACACGTTGCGAACGGAGTTGCAACCACAATGACGCCGCTGACCTCACCGGGATGCCGCACCGTTCGCACCTGGCTGACGGCGGCTCATGACGGCGAGCTGTCGGTCCGGCGTCACGTGCTGCTGGACGCCCATTTGACGAGCTGCGCCCGCTGCCGCGGGGTACGCGACGACCTCACGTCGCTGGGCACCGCACTCCGCCAGGGCGCCGCAGAGCACCGACCTGACGAAGCCGCCTTCGCACGCTTGGCGCCAGAGGTCATGGCCCGGAAGGCGATGCAACCCGATACCCGTTGGCGCCACCGGGTTCAAGACATGATCGATGACCGGCAGCGTCTCTGGATGATCGGGGGCACGCTGGCAGCCACCCTCGCCGGCGCCCTGATAGTGGCAGCCTTCGCGGGTCTTGCCGTGCCGACACACCCCGGTTCGCTGGCTGGGCTGATGCGCACCTCCACGGCCCTCGGCTCGAATGCCAATCCACTCTGGCTGGTGGCCGGAGTCACGCTGCCGCGGGTCGCGGCGGACACCCGAGCCAAGGCGATGCTGATTCAGCCGCTCCGCCCGCTGGGCATCCCCAACCTGGCCTTGACGGCCGTGGTGACCCGGGAGGGCCAGCTGGCCTCGGTCCACGTGATACACGACGGCGTGCCAGATGCCGCGCTGACACGAGCGGTCTCACGGCTTGCCTCCGACGTCCGCTTCGAACCGGCCAGAGCCCGTGGCGCGCCGGTCGCGGTCAACGTGGTCTGGCTCCTCGAGCGCACCACGGTCGCGGCGACGCCGATACCAGATCTCGCCCACCCGGTCGACGGAGACTGACCGCGGCCCAGTGCCCCCGTGCCTGCACGTGTGTACTCTCGCGCAGTGCAGAAAGTGTCGACCCGGGCCATGGCCGGTGCGGTCAACACCAGCACCGTCCCGGTCACCTTGACGGCCCCGATCGTCTCTTGGAGAGCGACCGCGGCGCTCCGCCTGTGGGCCACCGACGTCTCTCCTGAAGACAAAAAAAATGCGCCCAGGGACAGCAGTCCCCAGGCGCCTTCTCAACGTGCGCACCAGCCGCTCCCCGCGGGAGTGGACCGGCCGCGTCTACTCGGGCTCGGTCGCGTCGCGTCCGTCAAGCGGCGCGCCGGTTCCAGACGACCCCATGAAGAACTTCGAACCGTCCTCAAATGTCACGTCGCGCCCATTGGCTCGAGCGCTCCGGTCCTTACTCTGGTAGCCATCGACGACGAGCATCGCGCCAATCGGTATCGAATCGCGAGACAGGCCGCGGCGCAGCAGCGTGTTCGGCGTGCCGCCCTCGACCATCCACACCTGCTTGGTCCCGTCATCGCCCGTCACTTCCACGTGAATCCAGGTATGCGGATTCACCCATTCGACCTTGATCACCGGCCCGCGGAGCACAACCGGACGATTCGGATCGAACTCGGCGCCGAACGCGTGGTGCGCCGCAGTCGGCACACCAGCCACCACTACGAGACCCGCAAGGGCGAGTGCCGCCACACCGGTCCTGAGCATCATCGAGGTCTGCTGTCGCATCGTGACTTCTCCCAAAAAAGTTAACAAACGGAACCCGGCTCAGCGTCTCACGCTATCGAGTGGGGTTGGCCACCCCTTCCGGGCTTTCTCCCCGAAAGTCGGCCTCAAGCAACCGCGCGCCTTTCATGATGCCCTCCAGCGCGTAATTCGCTTCGTGACAGGCGTACTCGAACACCTTGTTCTCACTGCGAGGCCAGGCATACTCGCCGGTGAAGGGCGCGCTCCAGACCGACGGGTCCTCGACAGTGAACGTATACACCAGTTGGTCCGCGCCCTCCATCCGAAAGCGCTCGGTGACCTTCATGTCCTTCGACCCCTGCGAAAACGCCGGGGTGTCACGGAAGTTCGTGGTCTCAACCACCAGGGTGTCGTCCTCCCACCACCCGATCGAATCACCAAGCCATTTCTGGATCTCGGGTGGATCGTGCTCGGCATTCATCCTGACCACACGCGCGTCATGCACCATTTCGACGAGAATCACCACTGTGTCCTCGGTCTGCACGATTCGCTTGTGGTTGTTGTAGAGCGCCGGCATCATCGGCGGCCCAGCCGTTGAACTGAACGACAAGATGCACCGCTCGGCGAAGGGCCGCTGTTCCATGTTGTCGTATGGCCCACGCCCGTCCAGGCCCGCCTCGAGCCAATAGGCGGTGCCGTCGTTCTGAAACCGCCGAGACACCGGGGCCTCGCCCCCTCCGACGGCCGCGCGACGGGCCGCGCGTGCGGCGGCTTGGGCGGCGCTTCGCTCTGCACTCGGTTCCGGCATTCGGCCGTTCGGTGGGTCGATCAAGATTGAGGTCCGCCATTGACCATCGATCTGGAACGCCTCGGTTCCCCGATCGATCCAGAAGCTGTTATAGCCGCCAACATTGCCGGCGGCACCGGTCGATCCGTCCCCGCCCTGCGGCGGTGCACCACGATCGGGGGCGCTGTCACGCTGGCGGTCGATGTTCCGCTGCAGCTCCTGTGCGGCAATCTCGGCCGCTTCTTCGTTTGTCAGGAATTGCTTGTCCGCCAGATCGGTCGGGCGTTGCAGCGGCGTCAACGTCGACACGTCATAGGTACCAGACAGGTCGGGACGCCCGCTCGCTGTCCGCGGGATGTCGCCGCTTTGCCCGGCGGCCATCGGTGCCAGTGCCAGGCAGATCGCGGTGAGTCCGCCGCCACACAACGCGAGTCGATTGCGCATCTCAATCTCCTTCGGTTTCCGTCGTCGGACGTTCCCGCACCGAACTTGCGTCGCCGCACATCCGTCTGCGCGTTACCGAGGTAGCGGGGTGCGGCGCCACTCGCCAAACAGTAGCTCTTCGACAAACTCCACGCAGCGGAAGTCCATGATTCGGGCGTTCTCTTCCATCCGGCGATACAAGGGCATCTTGATCGTGAACGGTTCCGTCAGCACCTGCGGGTCTTCGATGGTCGCTTCGTAGTCGATGTGATTCGGCCCCATCATCGTGTAGCGCTCCACCACGTGCATCTGGTAGCTATGATGGCTGCCAGCCCGATCAAGCCACGTCCCGTCAGCAAGGCCGGTCACATCCACGACCAGCGTGTCCCCTTCCCAGGTTCCCACCGACCACCCCATCCACGAGTCGACCTGGGACGGGCCGGGGTTGTCCATATAGATGTCCCGCACGGCGCCCGCAAACTGGTACGCGATGAACACGTCCTTTTCGCTCTGGATGACCTGGAACGGCATCGGAATGTAGGTCGCCCGCGGCACGCCGGGCATATAGCACTTGACCTCAGGGTCCCTGTCAATCCAGTTTGCGGCGTTCTCCTCTTTCAGCGTGCGGGCGTCCTCCGTGTACGGGATCTTCCCGCCGCCAACAATGACCCCCAGGCTCCCGGGCACTGCACCCACGGCACCGAGCCGCAAGGTCGGCACGGCGGGCACGGGGTTCACCGGCCCCTCACGCATCTGCATTGAGTGGCGGGCAACGTGCGGTTCGAGGTCGTAGTTCGCCTCGTTCAACACCTGCCAGATGCCATTCATGTCTGGACGGCCATCAGAGAGCCTCGGGATCTCTTGGGCCGACGCCGAGTGGGCGGCCAACATGAGACTCAGGGCAAGAACACCGACCGATGCCTTCATTGCAGACTCCATAAACGCGTAGTGACGCTCAACCAATTCGTGTGGTGGCCGGTCTTCCGGGAGGACGCGCATCCCCGTTGTTAGTGGTCCCATTGTAGAACGGTCCTCAGGGCAGGGCCAGCAGATCCTTGCCCCGGCCGGCGGCGCCGCGAGGCAGGTCCCGCGACGTCCGGGAAGTCTTAGCGCCGCGCCCTGGGCACGGTCAACGTCTGGCCGGGATGAATCCGCGACGACGACAACCCGTTCATCCGGCGCAGGGTGCCGGATGAGACGCCGTGGCTCCGCGCAATATCCCAGAGCGTATCGCCACGACGAACGGTGTACACACTGGGCGCGAGGGGCGGGCCGGAGGCCACGCGTTCGCTCAGCTGCTTGACGTAGGCCTCGTACTGCTCAGGGAAGACCGCAACGTGATAATGCGGTGGACGCCGTTCCGACGTCGCCTCGAGGACCGCCTCGGACTCCAGCGACAGCAGCGTCGCTTCGAGCCAGCTTCGACACCGACCAGATGGACGACGCAGGTCCAATGCCATCCCAGTTGGATGCACCGACCGTTCTGACGCATTGCGAGGTTGGTCTGACTGAGGGCGGGTCAGACTCGTCACCACCAGTTGCTGACCGCACGCCAGCCGGTACTGGCTTGCGAGCCGCTCGATGAACAACTTCACGGCCGGACGCGCGAAGGGAAACGAGACGTCCTTCAGTCGATAGTCGCGGTTCCCGTCGACCCGAACAAGAACCCCCGCCACTGCCAGCTGACGCACCTCGTCAGGCTCAGACACGTAGCCAAAGTCATGACCTGCGGCCTCCTCCGTCTGCACGTCCAGTGACGAGCGGCTGCCACGCAGGCTCTGCGCGGACATGTGGCCCACGAGTGACGCCGCCACCACGGCGAGCGACGCACAGAGGCTCGCGCGGCTCCGCGCTGGGGCCCGATTCCGTCGTGTCCTTCGCATGCGCTCCGGCGTCTACTTTCGGAGACCGAGTCGCACCGGCGACCGGCCATCTACCTATGTCGTATCGGTCGGGACGAGGCCCACCGATACCCCGCAACCGCAATTCGGGACAGCCCGGCATTCGACCGGCTGGAGCCAGTGCTCTGCTCAGGCTGCGAAATAGCGCGCAACGACGACCACACCCGCGGCGGAGGCCACGGCCAGAACCGCACGGCGTGTATACCCCTGGTCAAGCCGCGAGGCTATTCGCCGCGAGAGCAGAAAACCGACCACGACGCCGGGCGCGAGCATGAGGCTGAGTTCCAGTTCCTCTCGGCCGAATCGTCCCACGAAGACGAGTGCGGTCAGGGACATGACCGTCCCGACCAGGAACACGCTGGACAGCGTCCCGCGCACCTGCGCACCGGACGCCCGCTGATACAGCAAGGCGAGCGGCGGTCCCCCGATCGCTGCGATCGTTCCCATCAGGCCGGACAGAACCCCGCCGGTCAGCAGGGCCGCCGGCCGCGGCTCGACGCGCAGCCCCGACACACTGATGCCGACGGCCAGCAGGACGATCGCCCCAAGGACGAGGCTCAGCTGCTCGGCGGGAAGCACAGTCAGCACCGCGGCCGCCGGCAACGTGCCGATAAACCGACCCGCCATTGCCCACCGCACACCGCTGAGGTCGATGGCTCGACGTTCTCGCAGCGTCATCAGGCACGTGAACACCATCGTCGAAGCCAAGATGGGCCCCGGCACGAAACGGCTGTCGATCAAGAGCAAAAGCGGCGAACCCAGGATTCCTATTCCGATCCCAACGGCGCCCTGCAGAGTAAACCCCGCCACGCTACAGAGGACGACGAGCACAGTGTCGAGCGGAGACATCACTAGGCGGGGGTTCGCGGGTGAAGCGCGGGGCTGGCGTTGGTCGAGTGACGCACCACGGTGCGGTGTGCCCCTCCGAGTCAGTCGCTAGCGTACCATGGGGCATGGCACCGATGGCGAGTCCGCCGGGAGAAATCGTCGAACCACAGCCTGCAGCGTCCGTAGTGCTGCTGCGCGACGTCGAGGATGGTCTGGAGATCCTCTACCTGCGTCGCAGTCCGCATCTGCGATTCATGGGTGGCTATTGGGTCTTTCCGGGCGGGCGGGTCGACCCGGGAGACCACAAGGCCGGCGACCTGGACGCATCAGGCACGGCCCGACGAGCCGCGGTGCGGGAGGCGCAGGAAGAGGCGGGTGTGACCCTTGATCCAGCCTCGCTACACCCGGTCAGTCAATGGACCACCCCAACCGCCAGTCCGATCCGATTCGCCACCTCGTTCTTCGTCGCCGAGGCCGACGACAGCCCAATCCAGGTCGATGGGGTCGAGATTCACGCTCACCAGTGGCACCGTCCGGAGGAAGCACTTCGGGCCCACCGCGCGGGCACTGTCCAGTTTGCCAACCCGACCTTCGTATTCACGACACGCCTCGCCGAACATACGACCGTCCGTAGCGCGTTGGCTGCGGTAGACACCTGGCCGATGGAACAGATGCTGGGCCGAATTATTCCAGTCGAGGGTGGCCGTGTAGCGCTGTACGCGGAAGACTGCGGGTATGCATCGCGTACGGTGCATTGTCCCGGCCCCCGCCACCGCGTGTGGATGCTCGACGCAGGATGGCGCTACGAGCGCAGATTCTAGACGCAGGACTCTTCCATCGTCACGCATCCGGCTCAGTCCCCGTCTGACGCCGGTGGCAGTCTCGCGTGCAGCCTTCGCATCCCGGTGAGCCAGCGGTCGTAGTCCGCGGTCTTGCGGCGCATGTAGTCCAGCACCTCAGGATGGGGCAGGATCAGAAATCGCTCACATGCAAGGCCCGCGACAACAGCGTCAGCCACCTGGCCCGGCTCCAAAATCCCGTCGACGGCGGCGGATGCGCCATCCGCCAGTCCATCCGTCATGCGGGTGCGGACCGCTTGCGGACACAGCACGGAGACGGTGATTCCCCGGTCGCCATACGTGATCGAGAGCCACTCGGCGAAGCCCACCGCCGCATGCTTGGTCACCGAATACGGCGCCGAGCCGATCTGGCTGAGCAGGCCAGCCGCCGACGCGGTCTGCAGCAGATATCCACGTCCGCGCTCAAGCATGGACGGAAGGACGGCCCGCGCGGCGTAGACGTGGGCCAGCACGTTGACCCCCCAAATTTCTTCCCACTGATCGTCGCTGAGACCGGCCCCACCGGGCACGAACAGACCGGCGTTGGAGCAAAACAGATCGATCGGGCCCACCTGCGATTCCGTCGCGTCAACGACCCGCGCAACCTCGGCGCTGTCCGACACATCCGCCACGATCGCGACGCCGCCGACTTCGGCCGCGACGGCCCTGGCGCCATCGGCATCGATGTCAACCACGACGACACCCCGGGCGCCCTCGGTCGTGAATCGCCAGGCGAGCGCCCGCCCGATCCCGCTGGCTCCGCCGGTGACGACGGCGATCGAATCCTTGAGGCGCATGCCCTGGTCTATGAAATGTCGTACCCTGCGCTACGAGGGGCGTGTCACGCGACGAGTATGGTCGGCGCCCACGCGCAGAACGGCCCCATCACCCATCCCGGAGAGAATATGTCGTCTGCCATCCCCCCGCAAATCCAGTGCGAGCTTGAAGCGCTCCCCTCTGGCGGTCAACTTGCCCGAGTCACGGTCGACCATCAGGCGCGGGTCAACACGCTGAACTCGGCGCTGATCCTGCAGCTCGTGGCGGTGTGCGAGCGTCTGCAGGCGAACGACACGCTGCGCTGCGTCGTCTTGACCGGGGCGGGTGACCGTGCATTCATCGGCGGCGCCGACATCCGAGAGATGGCCGATCTGGACCCCGCGAGTGCTCGAGCGTTCATCTCGCGGCTGCATCAGGCGTGTGCCTCGATACGCGCGCTTCCGGTACCGGTCATTGCACGTATTCAGGGGTTCTGTCTGGGCGCAGGTCTTGAGATCGCCGCCTCGTGCGACCTCCGGGTGGCGGCCGACGGCGCCACCTTCGGCATGCCCGAGGTCAACGTGGGAATCCCGTCTGTGATCGAAGCCGCCCTACTGCCACGCCTGGTCGGCGCGGGCATGGCGCGGGAACTGGTGTACACGGGCCGCTCACTGACGGCGACGGATGCCGAGAGCTGCCGTCTCGTCGACCGGGTCGTTTCCAGCTCGGACCTCGACGTGGCCACCCTGGACTGGGTCCGCGCCATCGACAGGGCTGGGCCTCACGCGATCCGTCTCCAGAAACAGTTGGTCCGACTGTGGGACAGCGTGCCCCTCGACGAGGCGATCGAGCGCAGTGTCCAGGTGTTCGCCGACGCCTACCAGACCGACGAACCTCGTCGTCTTATGCAGGCGTTTCTGGAACGCAAGTAACGAGAGGCGTCAACTCGCGTCCAGCGGCTCGATGGCCCCGTACATCAGACCGCCATACTGGCCATGCTGCCACGATCCGGCATACCGGTCGTCGTAGAAAAAGACCCGTGCCGTGAACGTTCCCAGGGTGGGAATAGAAAAATCGGTAATGGTCACCATGGGCGTATCACCCGCCCACACGATAGGCACGACCACGGGCAGCGTCGCGTCGACGTTGCCGTACACCATGTGCACGTCGAACCGCCACTGGTCGTCAGCAACCTTGGTGACACCGCTCAGTTCGTAGCGCTCCGGGCTGCCCCCGCGCGTCTCGCGACCGTCGACGGTAAAGTTCCCGACCAGGACCACGTTCTGCATCCGATCCGTGAACTGGCGCTCGAGCTCTGTCAGCGACTCGGTCGGCACCGCTTGACCGGCGCCTGTCTTGGCGACCATCCACCCCAGACCGAACGTGGTGGCCAGTGCGACCACACTGACGACGACCCGCACTCCGCGTCCTCGAGCCATCCGTCCACCTCTTGATATCTGTCACGGGGAGCGACCCCGGCGGAATCCCGACGGCCTTCCGCTGTGGACGACCGGCACCCTCTCGCGTGGGTCTCCCACTACCGATGCAGGCAGTGGCGGGGCCGAAAAAAACAACGGCGAGCCGGCTGCGCCGGCCCTCCGTCTTGCAGTGACTGCCCTATGGCGTCACGTCAGTTTCGACGAACGGCACCTCCACGAGCAGTGCCTGATCGGCATCGGCCCGTGGCACGAGCTTCTGGACCCGCCCGTGCTGATTGTCGGCCCCGTAGACATTGCCGTCGCTATCGACCGAGAACGAGTGCACCTCGCGGAACATCCCAGGGCCCTCTGTCGGCATTCTGGCCGTGTACTGGCGGTTACCGTTCAGGTCGAGCTGGACAATACTGGCCCCGCTGGAGGAGACGTCGGTGATGAACACGTCATATTGGTTGACGATGACATCGAGCGGCAGATCGAACCCGGGCCATGTCGCAATCGGCGAGATGTTGGGGTGATACCACGCTGAGCGGGTGGTCTCGTTGAAAACCTGGACGCGTCGGTTGTCCCGATCCGTAACGAAAATACGGCCATTCGGTCCCAGCGCGAGGCCGTGCGGGCGGTTGAAACGTCCGCGCCCGTCGCCGGGCTCACCACCGAACTCGGTGATGTAGTTCAAGTCCGCGTCGAGGATCATCACTCGCCCGTTGATGATCCCGTCGGCCACCATCACGCGACCGTCGGGGAAGAACGCGACATCCTGTGGACCACCAAGGTGGGTCTCATCGTTCCCGGGCACGTTCTTCTCGCCCAGCGTCGCCAGCAGCTCGCTCCCGTCGTTGGAGAAGACGAAGATCTGATGCCCAGACTCGTGCACCACCCACACCCGCTTTTCCGGGTCATAGGGGCTGATCCGAATGCGGTGAGGACCGGGCCCCTCAGACCCTTGGAACAGGTGATCCCACTGGTCCCACACCTCGATCAGGTTCCCATCTCCATCGACGATGTAAATGCAGTTCTGCCAAGTACGGCCATCCGTATCGGTGAGCGCATTGATCCCGATGGAGCCCACAAAACCGGCGAACCCGGGCGGCACGGTATCGGGCAACCGCGTCTCGCCACGCTGCACGACGAAAATGCGGTCGGGCGACTCGGCGTGAACGCCTGAGTTACCACCGAACGCGAATCCGGCACCAGCGAACGGCTTCAACCAGCCTTCCACCGCTTCGTAGGGGCTCGGACCTTCGGGGCCGAGATCTTGGAGCGAGGCGGGGCCGGCCAGTAGGCCTCCCGCAACGACGGCCACGAGGACGAGAACAAACTTACGCATGATTCAATTGCCTCCTGTGCATGCCCCGATGCATCGCGACACACGCACGCAGTCATCGGGCAAAGGGCTTTTCAGCACCCCGCCGAGGTCCCCCGCACATCATACGGGAGACCGACGGTCCCATCAGAGTGTCTAGTAATACCACGCCGCCATCGCGAGCTCACGATCATTCGCCTGAGATACCGGGGCATCCGTGTAGCGCCTCAGGCCCCTGAACGCCGCCCGCGACAAGGCTGACGCTAGCCCCGAGTGGGGTTCGCTCGGCCCGACGCTTGCCACCGAAGCCAGTGGTCGGCGAGCACGATGGCGACCATTGCCTCGGCCATCGGGACAAAACGCGGCAGCAGGCAGGGATCGTGACGGCCCTTGGTGCTGATGGTGGTCGGTTCGCCACGTCGGGTGACCGTGGGCTGCTCCTGCGGCAGACTGCTGGTCGGTTTCACCGCGGCGCGCAGCACGATCGGCATGCCGCTCGAAATGCCTCCGAGCATGCCGCCGTGACGATTGGATCGGGTCGCGATACTGGAGCGCGCCGCCGCCGTATCCGCGGCGTAAAAGAGATCGTTGTTCTGGCTACCTCGCAGCGTCGCCGCCCCGAACCCAATGCCGTACTCCACGCCCAGCACCGCCGGCAGACTGAAGAGTGCCTTGGCCAGGTCAGCCTTGAGCTTGTCGAACACTGGCTCGCCGAGTCCGGCCGGTACCCCGGTCGCGACGATTTCGGCCACCCCGCCGATGGAGTCGCGCTGTTCGCGGACCTGCTCGATCAGGGCCACCATTTCCGCCGCGCGGTCCGGATCCGGGCACCGAACGATGTTCGGCGCCCCGGTAGGCAAGGTCTCGACCTGGTCCAGTGTCACGGCCGCCGGGTCTGGCACGTCCGCCACAATGTCCCCGACCTGACGCACGTAGCCGACGACGGAACCACCAAATGCTGACGCGATGATCTTCTTGGCCACGACCCCGGCCGCAACACGCACGCTGGTTTCACGAGCACTCGACCGGCCACCACCGCGATAGTCGCGCGCACCGTACTTCGCGTCGTACGTGTAGTCCGCGTGCCCGGGCCGATACTTGTCCTTGATATCCGCGTAGTCGCGACCGCGCTGGTCCGTATTCCGAATCAGAATGGCGATCGCGGTGCCCGTTGTCTCTCCCTCGAAGACGCCGGAGAGGATCTCCGGTGTGTCCGGCTCATCGCGAGGGGTCACGATGCGGCTTTGCCCAGGACGCCGACGAGCCAGGTCCTCGGCCAGATCGGCCGCCGTGAGCACCACCCCGGGCGGACAGCCCTCGATGATCACGACATACCCCGGCCCGTGAGACTCGCCGGCGGTACTGATGCGAAAGGTATGTCCGAAAGAGTCGCCAGGCATGCTGAGATCTTACACGCGCCCGGTCGGCCGACGTCGGCGTCCGCCTGTTAGAATGACGACCCCACGACGGACGCCCGTCAGATCCTGGTCTTCGAAGCGCGAGGAAACAG
Source organism: uncultured bacterium (assembly GCA_963934795.1). Classification (GTDB taxonomy): domain Bacteria; phylum Acidobacteriota; class Vicinamibacteria; order Vicinamibacterales; family UBA8438; genus UBA8438. Next base: position 30,884 of record CAWWAF010000003.1, on the reverse strand, counting down.
ACATGAAAGCGATGCTGTGCACGGCGTACGGCCCCCCAGACAGCCTGGTGCTGCAAGAGGTACCGCGGGCGCCGCTGGGCGAGCACGATGTGCGGATCGGCGTGCACGCCGCCGGAGTGAATTTCCCCGATCTACTCATCATCCAGGGACTGTATCAATTCAAACCAGCGCTCCCGTTCGCACCGGGCGGCGAAGTGGCTGGTGAGGTACTGGAGACAGGCGCAGCGGTCACGGACTTTGCCGTTGGCGACCGCGTCATCGGGATGACCCGGTGGAACGGGTACGCCGAAGAGGCGGTCGTACCTGGGCACCGGTGCGTGGCGATACCGCCATCCACCGATCTGGCCGTGGCCGCCGGCCTGGCCCTCACCTATGGGACGAGCTGCCACGCGTTGGTGCAGCGGGCTGCGCTGCAGCCGAATGAGACGCTGCTTGTGCACGGCGCCGCCGGCGGCATCGGAACCGCCGCGATTGACATCGGTCAGTGCCTGGGTGCTCGCATCGTGGCCACCGGGGGCAACGACCAGAAGTTGCGGGCTGTCGCGGCGCACTACGGCGTCGAACACCTCATCAACTACGACAGGGATCCAGACTGGAAGGATCAAGTCAAAGCGGCGACCGACGGGCGCGGCGCCGACGTCATCTGCGACCCGGTGGGTGGGGAGATCTTCGAGAAGTCGCTACGGTGCATCAATTGGGAGGGCCGACTGCTCGTGGTCGGCTTCACCAGCGGAACCATTCCACACGCGCGGGCAAACCTCATCTTGCTGAAAGGATGCTCGGTCATCGGCGTGTTCTGGGGCGCCTACGCCGATCGCGATCCGGCCGGCAATGGCCGCAACTTCCAGCAACTATTCACCTGGCTCAATGAGGGTCGGCTCCGGCCGCTTATCGCGCGCAGGCTACCGCTCGCCGATGCCGCCGTCGCGCTGACCATGCTGGAGCGCCGCGAGGTTATCGGCAAGGTCATTCTGACCACCGACCGCTATGAGGGCGGCAATGGTTGACAGGACCATCGAGGGAGTCATCTTTGATCTGGGCGGCGTGGTACTGGAGTCTCCCCTACCGGCCATCGCGGCATTCGAGGCGGACACCGGGATCCCACCGCGATTCATCGCCCGGCTCGTGCTCGAAGGTGGAGACGATGGTCCCTGGGCGCAGCTCGAGCGAGGCGAACTGAGCCCCGCCCTGTTCGCCACGGCCTTCTCGGCCCAGGGGGACGCGGCGGGCCATCGGGTCGACGCGGTCGCGCTGTTGCGTGTCATCGCCTCGACGGCCGTGCCACGCCAGACGATGGTCACTGCCATCGTCCGACTCCGTGCCGCCGGGCTGCGGGTGGGCGCGCTGACCAACATCTGGCCGATGCCCGACCGGGCTGCGGACCTTGACGCCGTCAAACGCAGCTTTGACGCCGTGGTGGAATCGTGCCTGGTGCGCATGCGCAAACCGGAACCGCGCATCTACGAGCTTGCCTGCCGAACCTTGAACGTCGTGCCGGATCGGACCATTTTTCTCGACGACCTGGGCGGCAACCTGAAACCCGCCCGGGCACTGGGCATGACGACCGTCAAGGTCAGCGAACCCACGGCCGCCCTGGCCGAACTCGGGCGCCTGACGGGTATCACGCTGCAGACCACCCAGGGCGCGTAGCGAAACACCGTACGCCATCACGCCGGGGTCGGCCACGTAAATCCGGCCTCGGGCCCGGCCGCGTCACGGCCACCACCGACAAGCAACCCGCTGCGCGAGGTCCCCTTTTCGAACGCCCAGGGCCGCCGTCCATCCGGTTCGCATATGTCATATTGACAATATAAGTATTTAATGTCACTATGTCTACCATGGACCGAGGCGGAGATCCGAAACGCACCGCAATTCTCGTTTCCGCGTTCACTCAGTTCAGCGGCTACGGATTCCGCAGGACCTCGATGGAGGACATCGCGACCGCGGCAGGCGTTTCTCGAGCCTCTCTGTATTCCTATTTCGGAAACAAAGAAGAGATTTTCCGTTGCCTGTCAGCGTCAGTTCACGGCCAGGCGCTGGCGGACGCGGAAGCGGCATTGAGGGCAACCTCGGGGAAGCCTGATATCGCGCGACGGGTTGAGGGCGCACTGGTCGCTCGATTCGCCAGACTCCAGGAGGTCGTAACGCAATCCCCTCATGGGCGCGAAATCTATGACGAGGACAACAGGCTCTGCGGAGACCTGGTACTCGAGTCGTCAGCGCGCTTTCGCGCGTTGCTCGCGTCGGAAATGCGAGCAGCGGATCGGGCGGGGGAGGTTGACCTGAAGGGCGCGGGACTGTCCGCCGCGGCTGCGGCGGAGTTGATCCAACTGGGCGCCTCCGGCTTGAAACAGGGGGCGCCCGACGTGGCGACCTTGAAGAAACGGCTGCGGCGCTTCGTACGAGTCTTCTTCGCGGGGTTGCGCTAGCGGTCCGGCGGGCGGATCCGGGCCCTCGCGTCAATCACTGTTGGTACCCATGAAATCGTACACAGACAAGACAGTACTCGTCACCGGTGCCTCTTCTGGTGTTGGATTGGCCATGGCCGCCTCCCTTGCGCGCAGAGGCGCAGTCGTGATCCTCACCGCCCGGTCCACGGAGACGCTCAACAACGTTGCCGCGGATATCAAGGAGACCGGCGTCAATGCCCACGTGTTTCCAGAGGACCTGAGCCAACCCGGTGCCGCCGAACGTCTGCACGCTGCCGTCACGTTGGCCGGGCTCCAGGTGGATCTGCTCATCAACAACGCTGGCTACGGACGATGGGGAGAATTCGATCGCGCCGACTACGGCCAGATGATTCGTTTGAATATCACGGCCCTGACGGAGCTCTGTCACCTCTTCATTCCAGACATGATTGCTCGGGGCGGCGGTGGCGTGATCAATGTCGGATCGACCGCGTCCTTTCTTCCCGTGCCCTACGCCGCTGTGTATTCGGCGTCGAAGGCCTATGTCTTGCTCCTGTCCGACGCCTTGCGATTCGAATACGCGCAGCGGGGCGTGAGCATCATGACGCTCTGTCCGGGGGCCACGGATTCCAATTTCCGGGCGGTCGCCGCAACCAAGCTCAGCACCAATCTGGGCCACGGCGGAGATGCTCCGACAGCGGTGGCAGACGAAGGTCTCGACGCGTTCTTGCGGGACAAGTCCTACGTCGTCACGGGCAAGGGCAACAAGAAGTTCACATGGCTGCCCCGCTTGTTGTCCCGCGACCGGGTCTTGAACATGGTCGGGCATAATTTTCGCAAGCGACTCGGAAAATAGTCCTGAGATGAAGCGACTCCTGAAAATCACGGCGGTGTTGGTGGCACTACTCGTGGCGGCGGTGACGGGCCTCTGGATGGCGGTCCCCCTCAACGTCCCGTGGCGCAGCATGCTGCAGCAAATGCGGGTGCTGCCGTCCTGGCTCGACCCACCGACGATGTCGTCGAAGGATGCGGGTCGTCTGGTCGTCCCGAGGGGGTACGCGGTCTCGTTGTTCGCGACCGGCGTGGCCGAGGCGCGTGGGCTACGAGTGACCGCGCGAGGGGACGTCCTCGTCTCCTCGCCACGCGACGGACAGGTGGTTCTGCTTGAGGCGGATCGCGACGACGACGGCCTCGCAGACGGCCGTCGGGTCCTGATCGATGGCCTGAACGGCCCCACCGGGCGTCAGCCTGGGTGCTGTTCTTTCGGATTCTGTTGTTCGTGGTCGCCGCCGTGATGCTCTATCTCGGCTGGACGCAGTAGACCCACCGTCTCGCGACGGTCCCGCATGCATAGCGAGTGACGGTTCCCGTCACGACGCAGCGTTGGCGTTGGTGCCGCGACTACTCTCGGCGCCCTTTCCAGCGTGCGAGCAACAGGGTGGTGAGCGCGAGCATGATCTCGTCGACGAACGGAATCGGGTCTGGGATGAGCAGGTCGGCCACGAATAACGCGGCGGCCACCAGAAAGAGCTGCCACGACCGCAGCCGCGACAACCATCCCCGCAGGCCGCTACCGGACATGCTCTCGGTAGAAGGCCAGCATTCGCGACCAGCAGGTGGCCGCGTGCGTCTCGTCATAGACCTCCGTCCGTGTGTCGTTGAAGAAGGCGTGGTCCGCGTCCTCAAAGACGGTGATGTCCGCCGACTGACCGGCCGCGTTGAGATCCGCCTCGAGCTGGCGCGCGGCGGCGGGTGGGACAAAACCGTCCTTCTCGGCGAAGAAGCCGAGGACCGGCGCCTGCAACGTCGACAGATTCGGGGCGACGTTCGGGTGAATACCGTAGAAGACAACGCAGGCTCCCACCGCGGCGTTCTCGCACGCCGCGTACAGAGACAACTGTCCGCCCATGCAGAACCCCACCGTGCCCACGTGGTCTGTGGTCACCTCGGCACGTGACAGCAGATAGCCGATCGCGCCGCGCAGGTCCTTCTCTGCGCGGCCGATATCGAGGGCCATCATCATCTTTCCGGCGTCGTCCGGACTGGTGGTGCTCTCGCCGTGGTACATGTCAGGCGCGAGCGCGACAAAACCTTCTGCCGCGAGGCGATCCGCCACGTCCTTGATGTGGTCGACCAGGCCCCACCACTCCTGCAATACGATCACGCCCGGTCCGCCGCCGGACGCCGGCACCGCCAGATATCCGCTTCCCGCCTTCCCATTGCTGGGAAATTCAACCATCGTTCCAACCAGCGTTCCAACCATCGGTCCTCCGTTTCGGCGCAGTCGCGTTGCCATCAGCGCCAGATTCAGCCGAGTCCTACCGACGTCCGTTCAGGGAGAGGGCTCTGCCCCCTCCAGGCGCACCAGCGTGCCTTCGGCGTCGTAGAACCCGAGGCTCCCTTCGCCCTGGTCGGTCACCCCCAGCACCATCCGAGGCCGGATCCCGTCTCCGAGGTTCACGACGGCTGTTCCCCGCACGGCTCCCATCAGAAGCCGCGGCGCCCCCTCCGCATCATAGAGCGACACGAACGGTGCCCCGTCCGCATCCACGGACAAGCTGAGGGCCTGCTGCCCTGGCTCCCCGAGCAGGTTCACACTCGGCTCGCCCTGGAGACTCAGACTGGGCTGGCCGGCGGGACCAAGTTCGAATTGCATCCGAGCCTGCCCCGCATGGGACAGACCGACGACCGGCGCGCCACCCAACGAACCGAACAGCGCGCTCCGAGCCCCCTGGTCCCCGACGGTCACCAGGGCGTCTGCCTCGCTCACCGTCGCCGCCAGTTGCACCGCGCCAGCGGCGTCCATGAACCGCAGCCCTGGCGCGCCGTCCGCATCCATACCCAGCGCCCCGCGCGTGGCACCATCGGGCCCGTAGAACGTCAGCGATGTCAGACCGCGCGCGTCGTCACCAGACAGCACCGCCCGGAGCCGTCCGCCCGCGTCAACGATATTCACCTGCGAGGCCGTCACCACGTCACCACCCTGGGCGGACAGGCGTGCCGGCAGCAATGCATTCGCCACCGCCCCACCCGCCATTGACGCCACCAGCATCGCCCCAAGCATCCATCGACGTTCCCGATCCATATAGACCTCCTCTACCCACGTGGCTACCCGGCACCGTCGGCGACGGGGCCCGGGATGTCGTCCAGGGCTGTAAAGTTCCGTCCGCGCGTTTCCGGGCCCAACCAGATCACGCCGGACACCAGCAGTCCAGAACCGACGATACACAACATCATTGCACCGCCAATGGTCATTCCACCATCCTGCAGGCGGCCGAGCATGAACGGTGTGGCCGAGCCGACGGCAGCGCCGACGTGATACGACAACCCTGGCCCGACCCCACGCACTGCGGTCGGGAACCGTTCCGTCAGGTAGGCCGGCGCCATGCCCCAGATGCCACCGCCGGTCGCACCCATCAGGATGGCGCCGATCAGCAGCCACCACGTGCTCGATGTGGTCAAGAACAGCGGTGCCGTCACGACACCGGTCAGCGCGGCCAGGGTCACCGCCCCGCGCCGTCCAAGCCAGCCTTCAGACGCCCGCCCCCAGAGGGCAATTCCGAGGATGGCTCCGGCATTGAACCCCACCACATACCGCAGCGGGTCCAGTCCCTGGTCACGCAGAAACGTGGGATACCAGAATGAAATCGAGTAGTACGAAAACATGAAGGTTGAGATCAGCAGCGAACTTTGGATCGTGACCCACAACAAATCTGGACGAAAGAGCCGGAGCAGGGAGATTCGGTCCTCGAGCGCGGCACCACTCGCCTTGATCTGCTGCTGGCGCTTGAGCCAGACGGGGCTCTCCTGGACGCCGGTCCGGATCCACAAGACCATCAAGGCGGGGATCACGCCCGTCCAGAACATGACGCGCCACCCGAGCGTCGAGTCGGGCGAGACGCTGAACGGGTCCGGCATCGCCGCGAAGATCGGATACACGTACGAAAAGGTCAACGCCGACAGGATGTAGCCCCAATACCATCCCCCCTGCAGCAACCCCGATGCCAACCCGCGTAGCCGCGTCGGCCAGTGCTCCAACGCCAACGGCATTCCGGCCGCCCACTCGCCGCCCATGCCAATCCCGAACAGTGCGCGGAACGCGAACAACATGGCGTAGGAGGTGGAGAATCCACTGAGAAAGGCGAACAAGGAAAACCAGAGAATCGACAACATCAAGGGAAGCTTCCGCCCATATCGGTCCGCCATCATGCCCGCCCCCAGGCCACCGAAGAGGCGGAAGACCAGGGTCACCGTACCAAGCGCCCCGGCCAACGAAGCATCGACCGTGAAGCTGTCCTGGATGTCGACCAGGATGAACGTCATGATGGTGAAATCGAACCCGTCCAGCAGCCAGCCAAAGAATGTGGCCAGAAAGGCACGCCACTGCTGGCCGTCGACCTGGCGAAACCACGGAGGGTCTGATGTCTGCACCGCGTCACTCATGGGCTGAGAGGGGTTCGATCATGGCCGGCGCCCGATCTGTCGATTGAAAGACCGCTGCCGGTTTGGTGTCGCAGGACTACAATAAATCGCTTCGACATGAAAGCGCCAACACGTCCAATCGAACGCTACCGAGAAGGCGGAACGCACATGCGCAACTTCTTCACGTGGAACCGATCGCTCGTGGTGCTCGTGCCCCTGGTGGCCGCCGCATGTGGCGGGGGCGGGAGCGGCCTCGCACCTGCCCAACCGCTCGAGGAAACACCAACCGTCCTCTCGGCCGACACGCCAATCGCGGTGACCGGAGGGCGAGTCCAGGGGAGTCTGTCAGAGACCAACCCAGACATCATTACATTCAAGGGCGTCCCCTACGCGGCTCCACCCGTCGGTGACCTGCGCTGGAAGCCGCCCGTCGCCGTTGAGCCCTGGGACGACGTGCGGGATGCCACCGTCTTCGGCAACCGATGCGTGCAGGGCGGCCGCAACGAGGAAGACCAGAGCGAAGACTGTCTGGTACTCAACGTGTATGCACCGCGAGAAGTCGAAGAACCGCTGCCGGTCATGGTCTGGATACATGGCGGCGGCTACACGGGCGGGACCGGGTCCTACAGCACTTACGAAGGCACGCAGTTGGCCGCGCGCGGCGTGGTGCTGGTCTCGATCAACTATCGACTGAATGTCTTCGGATTCTACGCTCACCCCGCGCTCTCGGCCGAGTCGCCGTACGACGCCTCCGGTAACCAAGGCATACAGGACATGGTTGCCTCGCTCGTCTGGGTGCAAGACAACATCGCGTCGTTCGACGGCGACCCGCGCCGGGTCACGATCTTCGGCGAGTCGGCGGGGGCCGGTGCCGTGATGTCGTTGATGGTCGTCCCGCAGGCGGAGGGTCTGTACCATGGTGCTATCGCCGAAAGTAACTGAGTCTATGGTTGGGACCGCCCATTGAGCGGCCCGGGCTCGGCCGAGGCAGAGGGCGTGCGGGTAGCCGAGGCCCTGGGTGTCGCGGACCCCGATGCGCCACTCGACGAGTTGCGCGGCGCCAGCGCGGAGGACCTCTTTGCGGCGTACCAAGCCGTCGGCAATAGCCCTTTCACTCGGGAAGACAACGCCTGGGCCCCGAATATCGATGGCCGCGTCATTCCCGACGATCCAATCAGGATGTATGAGAGTGGGCGCCAACACGATGTACCACTGATTGTTGGCATGAACGGGAACGAAGGCTCAATGTTTGCCCCCGGGCTCCCCCTATCTGACGTCGCGGACTTCCAGGCACACATCCGCCGCATGTATCCGGAGCAAGCAGACGCGGCACTGGCGCACTATGCCGTCAGCGAGGCCGCCACCGTGCCGGACGCGGTCGACCACCTCATTCATGACATGTATTTCGCGGGCCCTGTCCGCCTCCATGCGCGGACCCACGCCCTAAAGGACGCCCCGGCCTGGCTATACCACTTCACGCATGTCCCGCCCACGGCGGGCGGTGAGCGCATGGGCTCGCACCATGCGGCCGAATTGGGCTACGTGTTCGGCAACCTCGACAACGGCGACTACACTGACGTCGATCAGCGAATTTCGGACACGATGATGGGGTATTGGGCGCGTTTCGCGGCGACCGGCGACCCGAACAGTCCCGGTCTTCCCGCGTGGCCGGCGTGCGACGTCGCCAGCGATGAATATCTGGAAATCGGCGAAACCGTGGGCATCCAGAGTGGACTGCACGTCGGCCAAGTGAGCTGTTCGACGGATTCCAAAACAGCCGGCGCTCGAACGACGACTGACGACTGCCTCCCAGGTATACGAACACTGGACTCTCTTGGCGGAGACAACACATGACCACACGCCGTTGCGGCATCCGATACTGCACCACCGTCGGACTCATCATGCTGATTCTCGCGGGCGTTCCCGGCGGCCCCACGCCCCCCCTGCGCGCCGACGAAGGCATGTGGACCTTCGACAACCCGCCGCTCGACCAGTTGCGCGAACAGTATGGGTTCACGCCGACCGACGAGTGGCTCAACCGACTGCGCCTGTCGAGTGTCCGGATCGGCGGCGCGTCCGGCTCGTTCGTCAGTGCGGACGGACTGGTCATGACAAATATGCACGTCGGGCTGGGCTACGTACAAAGCCTGTCCGGTGCCGACGCCGACTTCGTGAACAACGGATTTTATGCAGGCACCCGTGGAGCGGAATTGACCGCGCCAAACCTCGAGGCATCGGTGCTGGTCTCGCTCGAAGAGGTAACGGCGCAGGTTCAAACTGCCGCAACCGGTCTGACGAAGGCTGAGGGCCTCCGCGCGCGTCAAGCGGCGGTCGCCGCGATCGAGAAAGAGAGCCTCGATCGCACGGGACTGTTTTCCAGAGTCGTCAGCCTGTACGACGGCGGCGAATACTGGCTGTATCAGTACGAGCGATACACGGATGTCCGGCTGGTGTTCGCGCCGGAGAATCAAGCGGCGTTTTTCGGCGGCGACGCTGACAACTTCACCTATCCCCGGTTCTGCCTGGATGTCGCCTTCTTCCGCATTTACCGGGATGACACGCCGGTGGCGACACCCCACTACCTGGCCCTGCAGCCAGAGGGCCCAGAGGCGGGCGATCTGATTTTCGTGTCCGGGAACCCCGGCTCGACCGACCGTCTATTCACGTTCGACCAACTGCTGTATCAGCGAGACACGCGGTATCCGACGTATCTCGACTACTTTGAGACCTATCGACGGCTCATCGAAGAGTACGCAGACAGGAGCCCCGAACACGCGCGGCGCGTGCAGCGCGAATGGCTGGGCATTACCAATGCACTCAAGGCGATGGGGGGAGAATATCGAGGCCTCACGGATCCGGCACTGATGTCCCGGCTGGAGACGAGAGACCAGGAGTTCCGGCGTGGTGTCGCCGAGCACACGCGTGCCCGCGAGTACGACGCTGCGTTCGAAGCCATCGCAACCGCGACGCAACACGCCGCGGACAGCTTTGCGCAGCGAATCTATCGCGGTTTCGTCGGGTCTGGACTCGCGGCGACCGCCGGCACGATCGTGCGCTACGTCGCAGAAGTCGAAAAACCGGATGCCGAGCGCCTTCCCGGGTATCACGACTCTGAGCTGGACGCGAGACGCTTTCAGTTGCTATCCGAGGCGCCGGTCTTTCCGGACTTGGATGCGCATCTCGTCGCCGGTTTCCTTGAGAAGTCCCGCGAGGTATTGGGAACCGACGATCCCTGGCTCGCGGCCGTGCTGGGCGACGACGACCCGGCGACGGTCGCAGCCCGCGTGATGGAGGGCACTCGGTTGGCGGACGTGGACTTCCGTCGAAGCCTGCTTGACGGCGGCCAGTCCGCGGTCGAGGCCACCGATGACCCGCTGATCGCGCTCACGCGGACGCTCGACGCGCAACGCCGACAAGACCAACAGTGGTTCCGCGATGAGGTTGAGAGCGTGCTGACCGACGCGGGCGAGATACTCGCCTCGGCGCGATTCGATCTCTATGGCCGCACGACATACCCGGATGCGACCGGCACGCTGCGCGTCTCGTTCGGTACCGTCGCAGGCTACGCCATGAACGGTACCCAGGCGCCGCATGAGACGACGCTCTATGGCCTCTTCGACCGCGCGCTCAGCTTCGGCAACAGCGGTGAGTTCGAGCTCCCGCAACGTTACTGGGACCGACGCCAGCAGTTGGACCTCTCGACGCCCGCGAACTTCGTCACGACGGCTGACATCATCGGCGGAAACTCAGGTTCCCCGGTCGTCAACCGCGAAGGCGAACTGGTGGGCCTCATCTTCGACGGCAACATCGAGAGCCTGGTGGGCCGTTACGCGTACGAGGCGGAACGGGCTCGCTCGCTCGCGGTGCATCCGGCCTACATCCTCGAAGCGCTCGGGACGCTGTACGATGCGGACCCTCTGGTGAACGAGCTGCTCGGTCGGTAGCCCGCGGGGCGCCCTTGGAGCTTCCCCGCTATCTCGGCATCTTTATCTGAAACAACTCGTACATCCGGACTACAGCGCGTGGGTCTGTGTTCTCGACTCGTGCACCGTAGTGATCCGCGTGCGCCGTCAGGTCGACACGCGCCGTGGCGTCCTGTACCGACAGGCCTTCGGCGTACGACGCGGACACTTGCCCAAAAAAGTCACGCAGATAAGCCTGTAGATGGTCGATCTGCTCCCGTTCGCGGAACGGCGTCCCGTGACCGGGAACAATCACATCGAACTGGATCGCTTTGAGCGCGTCAAGCGAGGCGGGCCACTCCTCTACATAACCATCGCCCATGTAGGGCAGACCACCCGCCCCAGGACTGCCCACAAAGAAGTCACCGGTAAACACGATGCGCTCTTTCGGCAGGAACACCATCGAATCGCCGCCTGTGTGCCCACGGCCGGGAAAGTGCAGCTGCACTTCCCGACCGCCTTTGACCAGGGTCAGCGAATCACGGTAGGTCACGTTGGGCGCCTTGGGACGCGTCTCCTTCACCGCGATCCCATGTGCTTCTTGAATCACCAGTTGCGCCTCAAGACGACTCCGCTCCGCCGCATCGGTGGTGCCCGCGATGCGGGCCCGTAGCGCATCGAGCTGCGCCGGGATGCGCTCGGTGAACGACCGATTGGTGCGCTGGTCGAGCACGTCACTCAACAACATCTGCCGCACGAACTCGTGCCCGATGATCTCGACGTCATCGCCAAAGATCTGATTTCCGTGCGCGTGGTCGAAGTGATAGTGCGTGTTGAAGACGTACTTAATCGGCTTGTCGGTGAGCGTCTTGATGCCCTCGACCAGTCCACGAGCCGCCGCCGGTGTCACCGATGAGTCGACCAGCATCACGTGATCGTCATTGATGATGACCAGGTTGTTGCTCATCGTGGTCATCGCACCGGTGCCAGTAGCGAAGTACACGCCGTCGACAAGTTCCTCGAACCGGTGGCTCGGACTGCCGTCTGGGGTCTGCAGCGTGGCGCCGCGGGTTTGCCATTGCGCCGTGAAGACCACGATGGCGGCGGTCGCCAGGGTGAGCCAGAATCGGTTATTCATGACGTGGTTCCTTCTCTGGGGCTACGCAGACGATTCTGCACGACGACGCCGTGCGGCGCCGGGTGATGATGTTCGAGATACAGATAGCCGCTATAGACCCCGGTGCGGTCGCGTCCCTGGCCACTATCGCGGATGTGGACCGTGAGCGAGCGCGGGACCTCCGCCTCATAGCAGTTGTCACGCGACGCTGTTCGTAGATGCCGATGGGCCATTCGCTGCTCCGGCGCCTGCCGGTATCGCGAGCGGTCCGATGACCCAACGTCGGAGTAGGCGCCGCCACGCATGCCGTCAATGGGCGAGGGCAGGTGATGGGCCAGGCGTCTGCCGCGCGCCTGTCCAGACTCGACCAACCGGGTTGTGATGGCCTCGGTGAGTCGCACGATGTCAAGACATCCGACGAGTCCGCACGCAGGATGCTCCTCGGTTGACTCTACGCGGTGCGCGCGCGGTCCGCCGAGTGCGCGCTGCAGTTCGAGCGTGTCCGGGAGGGGGTCGCCGAAGTACACCATGCCATCGACCTGCTGGATCACGTAGCAATCGCCTGGATGCAGTTCGGTCACCTCGACCTCGGGATACTGGGCCGGGAGCACCCAGTGAAACGTCTCGGGAGGCAGGCGCTCAATCGCCTGACCGGCGCGCCCCTCTGGTGACGCCGTCAGCAGTAGGAGCCCGCCACCCACACAGAGCGCGTAGCCCCCAAGCCGTAGAGTCCGGCTGACGCCTCGGGTCACGCTGGTCATCGCGGTCACGGTGCCGACATTCTAACCCGTCGTTCGTCATCGAAAAAGACCGCCTACGCGGCCGGCGCCCACAGACGCCGTTGGCCTCGGCCGGCGATGACAGTCGGGTATCATGGCGCCGTACCCGTCACCATCTGGGTAGCAGTGCGAGACACGTCTTTGCGAGGAGAGACCCGATGAGCACATGGACTCGATTTTGCGGAGTCGCAGCTGTCGCCTTGGCAGCCACGACCCCCGCCGCCGCGCAACAGGGCGCACCAGCCACTGGTGAGTGGCGGACCTATGGAGGCGACCTGGGCGGCACCAAATACTCGCCGCTTGACCAGATTGACGCGTCAAACTTCGCCGACCTTGAGATTGCCTGGCGCTGGCAATCCTCTGACGCCGTGATGAGTCTCACCACGCCGGACGGTGGCGAGTGGTCGGCGCCGTCAGACGTGATCTTCGAGGCCCTGAACCAGGCGGACCCCAATCGGTGGCGCGACGGCCAACCGCCATATACGAACAACCTCAAGGCGACACCGCTGATGGCCAATGGGCGGATGTTTATCAACATGCCGACGTCGGCCGGCGCGGCCATCGACGCCAGGACGGGCGACACGCTCTGGGTGTACAACCCCAAGACGTACGAAGCCGGTACCACCACCATGAGCGCCCGCTGGAACCAACGGGGCGTGGCGTATTGGAGCGACGGTGAGTCCGAGCGGGTGTATTGGGGCACCGGAAACGGGTACCTCATCTGCGTCGACGCGGCGACCGGCCGCCCCTGCCTCGACTTTGGCGAGAATGGGCGGCTCGACTTGGTGCGGGACCTCCCGCGGGCGGATCGCGAAAATCGGGACTGGCTCAATGCGCTGCTCTACTCCGTACAGTCACCGCCGATCGTGGTCGGCGACACGGTAATCACGCCCAGTTCCATCTCGTCATACAACATCACGCGCGAGGCGCCCCCCGGCTGGATGCGCGGCTTTGACGTGCACTCGGGAAGCACGAAGTGGACGTTTCACACGATTCCCCAGGGCGATGAGTTCGGCAATGACACGTGGGGCGGCGACTCATGGCGAGTCACCGGCAAGGTCGGGGTATGGTCGCTGATGAGCGCCGACGAGGACCTGGGCCTCCTCTATCTCCCCACCAATACACCGGCCCCCGACTACTACGGTGGGCACCGACCCGGCGCGAACCTGTTCGCGGAGAGCGTGATTGCGCTGAACATTGAGACCGGGGAGCGCGAGTGGCACTTCCAGGCGGTGCACCACGGCCTCTGGGACTACGACTTTCCGGCCGCACCGAACCTGGTTGACATTGAAGTCGACGGCCGCCCCATCAAGGCGCTCGCGCAGATCAGTAAGCAAGGGTTTGTGTACGTCTTCGATCGAGTCACCGGCGAACCGGTCTGGCCGATCGAAGAACGCGCGGTGCCAACGGACACCGACATCCCCGGTGAGCAAGTCTGGCCGACGCAGCCGTTCCCCACACGCCCGGCGCCATTCGAGTATCAGGGCGCTACCATCGAGGACCTGGTCGATTTCACTCCCGAGATCAGACAGATGGCGATCGACGCTGTCGAGGGATTCCGCCTCGGGCCGCTCTTTACGCCACAGAGTCTGAGCGGCACCATCCAGCGACCCAGCTCTGGGGGTGGCGCGAACTGGTCAGGTGCGGGCGTCGACCCGGAGACCGGTCTGCTTTACGTGCCATCGTCCAACGCGTTCAGTCTTCGCCGCTATCGCGAGCCACAACCGGGCGAGGACGCCACGCTCGCCGTCATCGAAGGACGAGGAGAATATGCCCGTCAGGTGACGATGCCGCAGGGGCTTCCTCTCTTCAAGCCGCCCTACTCCCGAATGACCGCCATCAATCTCAATACCGGCGACCACACCTGGATGCAGCCGCTGGGCGACGGCGATCGGGTGCGCAATCATCCGATGCTCCGGGACCTCAACCTGCCACCCGTTGGAGGTGATGGGAGCCGGAGCGGACCGTTGGTGACCAAGACGCTGCTCATGTATGCGCTCACGACGGGAGGCAGTGACGGCGGTCCACGCCTCCTGGCAATCAACAAGGCCACCGGCGAGCCACTCGCCTCGGTCGACCTTCCGCGCGGCGCCATCGGCACGCCGATGACGTATCTGCTGGACGGCAAGCAATACGTGGCGCTGACGGTAGGCGGCTCCCCCGTGCCGGAGCTCATCGCCTTGGCGCTGCCCTAGCACATCGTGGAACGCATCATCTTCGACACTGACTCGGCGGTGTTCAATGACGACGCGGCCGCCCTGGCCATGCTGGCCAGGCGACCGGACGTGGTGGACATCCTTGGTGTCACCGTCGTCGCCGGGAACTACCCGGTGCCTCAGGGCGCCGAGCACATGCTGCATCTGCTCGAACTCATCGGGGCCGACAACATCCCGCTATACCTCGGCGCCCACTCGCCGCTGGTCAACTCTGCCTCCCGGGCCGCCCTCCAGGAGGCCCGGTGGGGCCCCGTCTCCTTCAAGGGAGCGTTTGATGCCAGCGATACCCTCGTCCCCCCACACGGTGGACGCTTCGCTGTGGCGCGGCCCAACACCACCGGCGCTGTCGCGTTCATCATCGACACCATCGAGCAGTATCCGAATGAGGTGACGTTGATTGCCATGGGGCCAATGACGAACATTGCGCTCGCGTTGCAGCGACGACCGGACTTGGCCCCTCTCATCAAACGCCTCGTCTTTATGGGCGGAAATGCCCGTGTTCCCGGCAACGTCACACCCGCAGCCGAATTCAACATCTGGTTCGACCCCGAAGCGGCGCACGCCGTGCTGGCGGCGGCGGTACCCGAGATAGTGATGTTCGGGCTCGACATTACAAACCACGCTCCTCTGCAGAGACCACTGTTTGACCGAATCGTCGCCGTCGAGACGCCGCTCACTCGACTGATGCGCGACGACATGGGGCCGCGATTCGACGCGAACCCCGCCGCCACGTATCAGGTGTGGGACTGCATCACCGCGGCCTGGCTGATCGACCCGACGATCGTCACCGTATCGGAGCGCCTCCCGATCGTGGTTGAAACCACCTTCGGACCCACCTACGGCGGTACGCGCGTCGGTGTCCCGTCAGCCGCCCCGACTCTCGATGTCATGCTAGATCTCGACGTCGAGACGTTCTTCGGCATCTACGAAGGACTGCTCACGACGCGCTAGCAGCTGATGGCACGAGTGGATAGCTATGGCGTGCTACGGTCGAGGGGTAACATCCGAGAGCACCGTCCGGCGCGCGGGGGCGCCAGCACGAAACATTGCCACCGTCGTTGTCGTCTGAGAGTGAGAGATGAGAAACCATCACACTACACATCGTCATCCGGTGTCGCGATGTCTGGGTGTCCTGACCATCGCCGTGGTCGTGACGCTCGCCGTTGCGTCCTCCGCGCGCGCGCAGAGCCGCGGCGTACTCTTTGCCAGCGTCACGGACGCAGCGGGCGAACCGGTGATGAGCTTGACGCCACAAGACTTCCAGATCAATGAGGACGGCGTCGCGATGACGGTCGTCTCCGCTGTGCTAGGCACCGCGCCGATGAAGATCGCGATACTCGTGGACAACAGCGAAGGTATCGGCAACGGCGTCAGCGCCCTGCGCAACGGGATGACCGAATTCCTGAACATACTGCCCCCCCAACACGAAGTGGCGATGTACTCGATCGCCGGCAATATCCTGCCGTTGGTGGACTTCACGACCGACCGGGACGAACTGCGTGACGCCGCTGATGGGCTGTTCAACCGTGGCGGCGGCGCGAGGATGGTCGACGGCCTGACGGACACCTGGGACAGGCGCTTCGACGGCGACGAGCCGTGGCCGGTCATCTTTATGGTGATCACCGACGCTCCTGAGGGCAGCGGGAACATCAATCCGGATCAGTTCAACGAGTTCGTCCAGGATCTGACCAGCAAGGGTGCCATGGTCCACACCGTGATACTGGAGAACCAACTCGGGTCTGTACAGAGTCAGATTTCCCGGATCGTCTCACAGGCCACCGGGGGGCTCCACCGATCGATCAACTCGGCGACCGCGCTGGTTGAGACGCTGGCCGAGTTCGCCACACGGATGGGCGAGCACTTCAACGCGATGTCGAGTCGCTACCGAATCGAGTACGAGCGACCAGGCGATACGCCGGGCGCGCAGATCGGAGCCGGAATTGTAGGACCAGACTACACGATGCAGCTGTTCGCGGATCGGCGAGTACCGCCACAGTAGCACCGGACACGTGACGCTGGCGTTGAGTGGCGCTCGCGGCCCGAAAGCTGCCACAATGCGACGCGATGTCAGAACTACCAGCTCTGGGCGCGATGGCGCCCGCGTTCTCGCTATCCACGGGTAACAACCAGGTCGTAGCATTCGGGGGCGGTGATGCCGTTCCCACGTTACTGGTCTTCTTCAAGCACGACTGTGCAACCTGTGATCTCACGCTCCCACTCGTGGAGCGCTTACACACCGCGCTCTCCGACGAAGGGCTTCGCGTCGTCGGTATTTCCCAAGACGCGGTCGCCTACACGTCCGACGTCGTCGCCCGTCACCACCTATCCTTTGCCGTCGCGCTCGATGGCGACCTTGAAGTGTCAGCCGACTACGGATTCGACGCCGTCCCGGCGCTGGTCCTCGTCGACCCTGACCGCGCGGTACTCGCCAGCTTCGAGGGATTTACTCGACCAGATCTCCTGACGCTCACCGAGCGGGCCGCGGCGGCGTGCGGTGCCGCCGTGCCACGTCTCGTGCACGACGGTGACGGACTACCGGAGCATCGCCCCGGTTGCGGCTCGAAGGTCCATGACCCAGACATGGCCCGACACCTGGCCGTCCGCCGAGGCGCCGCAACGCTCGGCGCCAGGCGCGTGCAGGTGCCGATTGACAACGACCCGTTCGACTTCCTGTCGGCGCAGGGACTCGACGACGGGCTGCCGGTGGTACCCCCGACCGAGGCGCGGGTGCTGCGCATGCTCGAGGGCACCGAACGCGCCGCCTCTGACGTCGTGGCGCACGTCCCCCCGAACCTCGCCCCAGCCACGGTCGAGAAAATCGCCATCAACGCCGTCATGGCGGGGTGCCGTCCGGACTATCTGCCGGTCGTGATTGCGGCGACCGAGGCCGCCTGCACGGACCAGTTCAATCTTCACGGCGTGCTGGCCACGACCTACTTTGTGGCACCGGTCATTGTCGTCAATGGTCCAATTCGACGAGCCATCGACCTCAACTGCGGCCCCAACCTCTTCGGGCAGGGCTTCCGCGCCAACGCCACGATTGGACGCGCCCTGCAGCTCGTGGTCCGCAACATCGGCGGCGGAAAACCAGGCGGCGTTGACATGTCGACGCTCGGACAACCCGGCAAGTTCACCTGCTGCGTGGGCGAGCTTGAGGAGGCCAGTTGCTGGGAGCCGTTCCATGTTGAGCGTGGCTTCGCGGCCGACGTCAGCACGGTCACCGTGTTCGCCGGCGAAGCGCCCAGAGCGATTCGCGACCAGCTCTCCCGAACTGCACCCTCACTCGGCGCGAGCATGGGAATGTGCCTTCAGTCCATGGCGCATCCGAAGCTGGCTCACGTGGGAGAAGCGCTGCTCGTAGTCAGCCCCGAACATATCCAAATTTTCGAGCGCGACGGGTACACCAAGGCGGATCTCCGTGCCCGAATACAGGAAGCCACCGCACGGCCGCTGCGCGAGCTGCTCCCGGATGCCGATTGCCAGAAAGGCATGACCATGCGCGCAGTGCCCAACGCCCTACTCGGTCCGGACGGACAGCCGACCGCCGAAGGCCTGGACACGCCCCTGTCGAAGTTCCAACAAGACACGGACATCCTCGTCATGGTGGCGGGCGGCACCACCGGCAAGTTTTCAGCCTTTCTGGGAGGATGGGCGAACGGCGCGGCCGGGTCTATGGCCGTCACCCGCGAGATCCGGCCCTAGCAGCCCTGGTGATACAGTCAGCGACAGTCCGATTCAAGAAAGGAAGATATCCTATGCACGAGCCGCTGGTCATTCTTGACCCGACCGACGAACGCACGGTCATCAGGCGCCAGCTAGCCGACCGCCCTGACCAGTTGACGGGCACGATTGGCATCGTCGACATCGCGAAACCGCGCGGGGACGTCTTTCTCGACGAGCTCGAGCGCCTCATACGAGAACGGCTTCCGGCGCTTCAGGTGCTCCGGCTGAGGAAGCCGACCTATACCAAACCGTCGCCGCCAGATCTTCGCGACGAAGTCAGCAGTCGCTGCCAGGCCGTCATCCAGGCGCTCGCCGATTGAGGGTCCTGCACGTCGTGCAGTGTGCACGACCTGGTGGACTACGAGATGCGCGGTATTCCGTCGGTCATGGTGGCGTCGACGGAGTTCGTGCACGCGGCCAAGACCCAAGCGGAAGCGCTCGGGATCCCGGACATGGCCACCAACTCGGTCTTCGTACCACACCCGATTCAGGGTTCAACCGACGATGAGATGCGGGTAAAGGCGCAGCTGGCGATCGACGCGATCCTCAACGCGCTCACGTCACATTCGTAGCGACACTGATTCTCTCCACGTCCGGGGCCGACTCCGAGTCATCCGTATGGATGCCATCGCGCTGACCACCATCGTCGTCTATCTGGTTGCGGCCACCGCCGCCGGCAGCCTGATGGCGCGTCGCACCAGCGACTCGACCGGCTGGGCAGTGGCTGGCGGTGGGATGTCGACCAGCTTGGTCGCCGTCGGTATAGCCGGCACCCGCATTGGCGGAGCTGGCACCTATGGCGTCGCGGGCGATGTCATCAGTGGCGGCGTCTGGAACCTGTGGTGGTACGGGATCAACGCCTTCCTGGCGCTGGCCATCGTCGGTCTGTTCTTCTGCATCTACTTCCGCCGCTTCAAACTGCGCACCGTCGGAGAACTCTTCACGATCCGTTTCAAGAACCGCCGCTGCCAGTGGCTGACCAGCCTCTGTGTCCAGACCGAATACGCCATCGTGAATTTGATCGAGGCGTACGTCATCGGCGTCATCCTGAGCACCCTGACTCCGCTCCCCATGTTCGGTGGTGTCATGGTGGCAGCCTGCATCTTCGCCACGTATGTGTCGCTTGGTGGCCTCTGGGGTACTGCGGTCACCAATTTGATCCATTGCTCGGTCGTGCTCATCGGGTTGATCGCTGTCGGCGTGATGGGCGTCGACCAGCTCGGTGGATGGACGGCCGTGACCGCCACTGTTGACGAACACCTGGTCGCGGCCTCGCGCGACACCGGCGCCTGGTGGGGATTCGCAGGGGCCGGCTGGCTTCCGGTCTTCGGGATGTTCTTCGCCGCGGCGGTGCACACGCCGGCCGCGTCGGTCTACACGAACTACTCGACCGCCGCCAGAAGCGAACGGCACATTGCTCCCGCGTTTCTCCTTGCCGGCCTCATCGCCGGGGTCATGCCGATGCTGGCTGGCGTGATCGGTATTCTCACGACCGCTCGCTACGGGCTGGACACCGGGATTGGCGGCTACCGGAACCTGACGACGCTCGCCTCGGAAATCAGTCCGGTCGTCGGCGGCATTGCGCTTGCGGCGGTCCTGGCCGCGGTCATTTCCTCGGGCGGGCCCATTTTGCTCTCAAGCGCCACCATGTTTGTCCGCGACTGGCTCCCCTTCACCAGACGCTACAGTTCGGAACAACGTCTGAAGGCCTATCGGATCACGACCACGGTGTATGCCTTCGCGGCCGCGATCGCGGCGTGGCTGGTCGCGACCTATACCACCATCTCGATTCTCGACCTGTTGCTGTTCGGGTTCGCCATGGTGGTGCCGCCCGCCGTGTCGCTCGGCTATCTCGTGTACTGGCGGCGTACCACCGAACCAGGCGCGTACTGGGGTATGGCCATCGGCTACGGATCAGGCCTGATCTGGTTCGCTCTGATCAAAATTGCGCTTGCGACGGGGTTCGCAGCGGCACCGGATGCCGGCCTCGCCTGGCGCACCCTGGCCTACGCGCTGACGGTCGACGGTCAGGGCATTGACCCATCGTATCTGACGTTCTTTATCCCGCTCATCGTGGTACCGGTCGTCTCACTGTTGACCAGTCAGACGGGCGTCCGTGAGAACTTCTACGAGATGCTGACGGGCGCAGAACCGGTGCCGCCAGACATGGCGTGACACCGGTCGTGCCATCGCCGGACGCGACGACCAACCCCACCCCGTCAACACATGCCGTAGCCGTGACGATATAATCCCGCGGCGCGCCACGCGGCACACTTTCGGCGCATTGGAAGGACCTCGCATGTCTGATGTTGTAACCAATTCAATTCGCGACGGCGTAGCCGTCATCACGCTCGATAGCCCACCGGTGAACGGATTGGGCTTTGCGGTACGCAACGGGCTGCACGCCGCGCTCGAGTCTGCACTGAGTGACGACGCCGTCCGGGCGCTGGTTGTCACCGGCGGTGGCAAGATGTTCTGCGGCGGGGCCGACATCCGGGAGTTCGGACAGGCGCCTCCGCCCGGCACCCCACACCTGCCGACGCTGATCGACGCCATCGAGGCGTCAACAAAGCCCGTTGTGGCGGCGATCCACGGGTTTGCGCTCGGCGGAGGGCTCGAGCTCGCCCTGGGCTGCCATCTGCGCGTGGCGGCCACGGGCACGCGAGTCGCACTGCCTGAAGTCACGCTCGGCATCGTGCCCGGCGCCGGTGGCACGCAGCGCCTTCCCCGTTTGATCGGCGTCCCGGCCGCACTCGACGTCATCGTCACTGGCAAGATGGTACCGGCGGCTGATGCCCAGGCGCTCGGCATCCTGGACGCCGTCGTCGACGGCGATGTCGTGGAGGCCGCGGTGAGGGAGGCTCGCCGCATGCTCGAAGAACAGGTCCCCATTCGGAGGATGTCAGCGCTTGACGACCGGGTGGCCGAGAGCCGCGACGCGCCGGAGATATTTGCGGAGTTCCGCAAAAACATGGCTCGTCGCGCGCGTGGCTTCGAGGCGCCATTTGCCTGCGTGGAGTGCGTCGAGGCCGCCGCCAATCTGCCGTTCTCCGCCGGCCTCGCGAAAGAGCGTGAGACCTTCACGAAGCTCCTCGCCTCCGACCAGTCGAAGGCGCAGCGGCACGCGTTTTTCGCCGAGCGACAGGTCTCGAAGATTGCTGACGTGCCGAAAGACACGCCCCTCCTGCCGATCAAGACCGCGGCGGTGATCGGCTGCGGCACCATGGGTGGCGGCATCGCAATGAACTTTGCCAACGCCGGAATTCCCGTGAAGGTGTTTGAGGTCTCTCAGGACGCCCTCGACAAGGGCATGGGGCTCATCACGAAGAACTATGCCGCCACGGTCACCAAGGGCCGCCTCTCCCAGGCGCAGATGGACACTCGACTTGGGCTGATCTCCACGACGGTGTCCTACGACGACCTGGCTGACGCGGACATCGTCATCGAAGCCGTGTTTGAGGACATGGATCTGAAGAAGGAGGTCTTCGCGCAGCTGGATACCGCCTGCAAGCCCGACGCGATTCTGGCCACGAACACCTCCACCTTGGATGTCGACGAGATCGCGTCGGCAACGCGGCGGCCGGACAAGGTCATCGGGACCCATTTCTTCAGCCCGGCGAACGTGATGAAGCTGATGGAAAACGTACGGGGTGCCGAGTCGTCGCCCCAGACCATCGCGACCATCATGAAGCTGTCGAAGCGCATCGGGAAGATCGGCGTGCTGGTGGGCATCTGCGACGGGTTCGTGGGCAACCGCATGCTGTACGCCTATCGCCGGCAGGCCGACTTCCTACTGGAAGAGGGCGCGCTCCCGCACCAGATCGACAAGGTCATCTACGACTTCGGCATGCCGATGGGTCCCTACGCCATGGGGGACCTCGCTGGACTGGATGTCGGCTGGCGCATCCGCCAGCGGCAAGCCGCGACCCGGCCCGCCCATCTCCGTTACTCGGCGGTGGCTGACCGGGTCTGCGAATTGGGCCGATTTGGCCAGAAGACTGGCGCCGGATGGTTCCGTTACGAATCGGGTAGCCGCACCCCGATTCCCGACCCGGTCGTCAACGAACTGGTACTCCAGGTGTCGGCCGAGAACGGTTTCGCGCGGCGCGAGGTTGGCGACCAGGAAATTCTCGAACGGTGCATGTACCCGCTGGTCAACGAAGGCGCGAAGATCCTCGAGGAGGGACTCGCCCAGCGGGCCAGCGATATTGACGTTGTCTGGATGTATGGCTACGGCTTTCCCCGCTACCGGGGCGGCCCGATGTTCTGGGCCGATCTGGTCGGCATCAAGACCATCTACGAGGCGATGAGCCGGCTACACGACGCGCATGGTGACTACTGGCTGGAACCGGCCCCGTTGCTGAAGCGACTGGCCGAACAAGGCAAAGGGTTCGGCGACCTATAACCCACAATGGCGGCACTGAATCTACGCGCGGCATGGACCCGCCGCCCATGGTGGATGAACCTGATTTTCGGGTTCTGTCTGTTCATGACGTTCGTGTACATGCCGTTTGACATGTTCCTCAAGCCTGTCGCCGAAGACCAGGAAGTCTGGTTCGGCTTCCTGCTCGAAGGGTGGGCCGCGAAACTGACCGAACCAGTCCACTGGGCCATTTACGCCGCGGGCGCCTACGGCATGTGGAAGATGAAAACCTGGATGTGGCCGTGGGCCGCCGCCTATGCCCTACAGGTCGCGATCAGCATGCTGGTGTTCAGCCTGGCACGCGGGTCGCTAGGCTCCGCGGCCGTGAGCTTTGCCATCTTCATGATTCCGACCACCGCGCTGTTCCGTGCTCGCGCACGGTTCTCCACCCCCTGAGCCCCCCTGACGCGCCTTCGCTCAGGGATCTGTCGGCAATGCCAGCGCGAGGAGCCCCGAGTCGACACCGCTGCTGTAGGCCGCCACAACGTACTGCCGGCCCTCGGCCATATAGGTCATCGGGGTTCCGTTGAGCGGAACCGGGAGGTCGACGGCATGCACGATCTCTCCGTTCGCTTTGTCATACGCATTCAGCACCGGCTCCTGCCCCGTGTCGCGGTTGCCACGGAGCCCCAGGAAGAGCAGCGTCTCCGTTACGACGGGGCCCGTGTATACAGCGCCACCGAGCGGCCCGGGGTCCGGGGCCCCAAGGTCGATGACTTGTTGCCGGGGTCCGTCTCCCAGCGGCACCTGCCAGGCCTGCTCGCCGGTCGCAAGATTGATCGCCGTCAGCCGTGAATAGGGTGGCTTCGCGAGCGGAAGGCCCTGCGGACCGCGCAATCCACTGCGGCCACGCCGGTAGGTAAAGTCGGAACGCTCACGGTCCGGCTGCACCAGGCGCACGGAAATGGGATCTGTCCGTGAGGGGACATACAGATAGTCCGTCTCAGGGTCGAACCCGGCGCCGTACCAATTGGCCCCACCGGCCCAGCCTGGCATCTGAATCGTGCCCTTCTCGGACGGCGGATGGAAGAGGTCTCCGTACTCGAACCCGGACAGAATCTGCTCGGCCTCAGCGCGCAGTTCGGGTGTGAAGTCAATGAGCGCGTCCACGGACATCCCTTGACGCTCGAAGGCCGGTGGCTTGGTGGGAAATGGCTGCGTCGCCGAGCTGCGCTCACCTGGCACCGACGACTGCGCCACCGGACGTTCCTCGATCGGCCAGACCGGTTCGCCCGTCACGCGGTCGAACACATAGGTGAACCCCTGCTTGCTCACCTGCGCGACCGCCTTGATATCCCGGCCATCGACCGTGATGTCGACCAGCGTCGGCGCGGCCGGGAGGTCGTAGTCCCACAGCCCGTGGTGCACCATCTGAAAATGCCAGACCCGCTCACCGGTGGCGGCATCCAGACAGACCAGGCTCTCCGCGAACAGATTGTCGCCCAACCGATGTCCACCGTACCAGTCGTTGGTCGGGGTCCCGATCGGGAGATACACGTAACCGAGTTCCTGGTCAGCGCTCATGACGGTCCACACATTCGTGTTGCCCGTATAGCGCCAAGAGTTGTCCTCCCAGGTGTCGTTCCCGAACTCTCCGGCTTGGGCGACGGTGTGAAACGTCCAGAGCAGACGACCGGTGCGGGTGTCGAAGCCGCGGATATCACCCGGCGGCGCCGTCATATTCTGGGGACCGTCGGAGATGGACGACCCGACGATCACGACGTCACCCACAACCATGGGCGGGGACATGACCTGATATGCGCCTCGCGGGACCTCACGCAAAAGTCCTTGGGTCAAATCGACCTTGCCGTCGCCACCGAAGCGACCGATCGGCTGCCCGGTCGCGGCATCGAACGACCACAGATGCGAGTCACCAGTCGCGAGGAAGATCCTGGACTCGACACCGTCCGACCAGTGCGCCACGCCGCGGGTGTTGAACCCGAGGTTGGTTGGCCGCCCTGCGTCGTAGCTCCCAACGTCACGGACCCAGAGCTGCTCACCCGTCGCGGCGTCAATCGCGGCCACAATGCTGAGCGATGTCCGCACATAGAGCACGCCATCGACCATCACGGGCGTGCCCTTGAACCCGCGTGCACTGAGTTCACGATTCTGCGCGAGCACCGCGTTGTCCGCCGAGGCCCAGGTCCACGCCACTTCGAGTTGATCCACGTTCCCGGCATCAATCTGGTCGAGCGGCGCATACTTCGTACTGCCGTCGTCGCCTCCGTAGCTCGCCCATTGGCCGTCGGCCGCGCCCCGCTGCGCGGCGACCGGCGCGGCGACGAGCAGGCAGGCGGCGATCGCGGCGACGAATCTCGGCATCCTCTCCCTCATCGGGGGTCCCCCAGTCTCGAACGTGTGGGCTCGGTGTGCGCCACCAAGGTCCGCGACTCAGCCTGACACCACGAGCAAGAAAACCGGCCCCCTGGCTCGATACGGCACGGTCCGGACATTTGGCACTGGATATTTTCTAGTCTGCACACTATAAACGAGCCATGAATAAGTACGTTGCTGAATTCATCGGCACGTTTTTCCTCGTCCTCACGGTAGGCTGCGCCGCGGTGCTCGGCCTCGCAGGTGATTTCGCCCCCATCGCCATCGGCAGTGCGCTGATGGTCATGATCTTCGCCGGTGGCCACGTCTCGGGCGCCCATTTCAACCCGGCCGTCGTCGCGGGTCTCATCGTCATGGGCAAGCTCGCCGTTGCCAACCTCGCTGGCGGCGCCGTCGCCGCGCTCGCCTTCAAAGGCATCAACCCGGACGACAAGTAGCAAGGGGACCCGCGTCGCGGCGTGCACTATAGTGATTGTGTCAAGTCGTGAGCCCACGTCAGGACCCACCGCCGACCATGCCAGACGCCTCCGCATCCACGATTACCACGGACACGCAGCTCGATCTCGTTGAGTGGTATTTCGAACAGGGATGGACCGACGGGCTTCCGGTGGTGCCACCAACCACGGCAACAGTCGCCGCGATGGTCGAGGCGCTGGGCGGAGACGCGCACCGGCTGGAGACGCGGGTGCCACCCCGGTGGGGCAACCTCACTCGGGAAGTGCTCGCCATCAATCTTGTGCTGGCCGGATGCACGCCAGCCTACGCGCCGGTCGTCCGGGCCGCGATCCTGGCGCTCTGTGGCGCACACTTCAACCTCAACGGCATACAGGCCACGACGCACATGGCCGCGCCGCTTCTCATCGTGAACGGCCCGATCCGCCGCACGATCGGGATGAACGCAGGCGCCAACGTGTTCGGCTCCGGAAACCGCGCGAACGCCACGATCGGCCGCGCCCTCCGGCTCATCATGCTCAATGTCGGGGGCGGGTGGCCGGGCGACCTCGACAAGAGCACGCTCGGTCATCCAGGGAAGTACACGTTCTGTATCGCCGAACACGAGGAAGCCAGTCCGTGGGCGCCCTACCATGTCGAAAAAGGCTATCGGCCCGACGACAGCACGGTGTTCTGCATCGCCACGGAAGGACCGCATAGCGTCACAAACCATGTGGCGAACGACCCGCAAGGCGTACTGGATAGTCTTGTATCGTGTATGAGCACCATCGCCCACAACAACGCGGTGAGCAGTGGCTCCTGCGCTGTCGTCGTCGGACCGGAGCACGCCGCCACGATCGCTGGCGCCGGCTGGACACGCGGCGATGTGCGACGGTATCTGTGGTCACACACCACGAACACCTTCGACGACATCAGCTTCCACGGCCGGTACGGCAAAATCTACAACCGCAATCTGCCCAAATGGTATCGGCGCGAACCGGGCGCGCGTATTCCAATCGTGCCGTCTCCAGACGACATTCACCTGTTCGTCGCGGGGGGCGAAGCCGGCCGATTTTCGGCGTTCCTCCCTGGCTGGGGGCACATGACATCGCCGGTACTGCGCGCGATTGATGGTCAGGCGCCCCAAAACGACGTCCGATGCACGGACGGCACCTGCGAGTTGTGACGTCTGACACGCGAACTTGACACGCGAATCCGACAGGCTACCCGTCAAGAGAGAATCCCATCATGTCCACGCATTCCACCCTGCCGTCTGGGCAGACCGTCTTCGACCCACGCGGCACCGTGACGGCCGAGACGGTCGCGCTGGCCGCTCGACTCGCGACACTGCGCGGCATGCGCGTGGCTATCCTGGACAACTCGAAGTGGAACGGGTCAAACCTGCTGCGGCGTGTCGCAACGCGGCTGGAAGCTGAGGCTGCACCGGCGACCATCACGCACTACACGAAGGGCAGTTTCTCGCGGGCGGCCCCGGACTCCTTGCTGGACCAGATCGCGGCAGAGAACGACGCCGTCATCACCGCCATCGGAGATTGAGGGTCCTGCACGTCGTGCAGTTTGCACGACGCCATCGGGCTGGAACAACGAGGCGTGCCGACCGCGGCTATCATCACTGCGGCGTTCGTCCGAGAGGCCGAGGTGCAGCGCGCGGCGCTCGGCGCGGAGGGTCTGGACACAGTGGTCATCACGCACCCGCTGAGCACACTCACCGACGCCGAAATTCAGTCGCGCGCCGACGAGGCCGTCCCACAAGTCTTGGCCATCCTGGTGGCGGTCTAGGCATCTACTCGCAGGCGCTCATCGATGCTCGTCACTCTCGCTTACGGCCGCACCGGTCTTCCGGTCGAATTCCCAGACGACCGGACGACGGTGATCCAGCCAACGTATATCGACGGTCTGGCGGACCAGCGTGGCGCTATCCGGCAAGCCATCGAGCACCCAACCGGCACCGCCCCCCTGCGTGACCTCGTGCGAGCCGACCACACGGTCGCTATTTCCGTCTGCGACATCACGCGCCCGATGCCAAGCGCAACCCTGCTGCCAGTGCTGCTGGATGCGCTGGCACACGTCCCCACCGCCCAGATCGCGATCATGGTCGCCAGCGGCACACACCGGGCCACGACACGCGACGAGTTGATTGAGATGTTCGGCGCTGAGATCGTAGACCGCAACCGCATCGTCATCCACGATGCGTTCGACGCCTCTGCCCTGGTGTCGCTTGGCGAGGTAGACGGCATCCCGGTGTGGCTGAACCGCACGTGGGTCGAGGCGGACGTGCGGATCACGACCGGCTTCGTCGAACCGCATTTCTTCGCTGGCTTTAGCGGCGGGCCAAAACTCGTCGCGCCGGGGCTGGCCGGGTTCGAAACGATCATGCGTCTACACGACGCCGAGATGATCCGACACCCACAAGCTCGTTGGGGCGTGATCGAGGGGAATCCTATTCACGATGCGGTCCGCCACATCGCGGCTTTGTCTGAGGTCGATTTCAGCATCGATGTCGCCATCAACCGCGACCGCAATATCACGCATGTGGAGGCCGGTGAGTTGTTCGCCGTCCATCGGACCGTCCGTACCGTCGTCAAGCAGACAGCGATGCAGGCGTTCGCAGAGCCGTTCGACGTCGTGGTCACGACCAACAGTGGCTACCCACTCGATCAGAACCTGTATCAGTCCATCAAGGGCATGTCGGCCGCGGCCCAGGTCGTGAAACCTCATGGGATCATCATCTGCGCCGCTGCGTGCGCGGATGGCTACCCGGACCACGGCGAATTTCTAGATATTCTTACCCAACGCGATACCGCCGAGGGGCTCCTGGAGATGATCAACGCGCCGGGTCACAACCGTCATGACCAATGGGAAGTGCAGATGCAGGCCCAGATTCAGCAGCGAGCTGCGGTGCTGCTCAAGACCGAGGGCCTGACAGATGAGCAGGTGCGAGCGGTCCATCTGACGCCGATCCACGACGTCGGTGCCGCCACGCGGGAGGCGCTCGCGCGCTTCGGACCGAAGGCGCGTGTCTGCGTCTTGCCAGAGGGCCCACAGACCATCCCGTATCTTGAGGACCCGCTGTGACGGTCCGCTTCACACGGGACCAGCAGTAGACCCTGAACGGATTCACCCGCGCCGCCAGTGGGTCGAGCACTATCGACCCGCGAGGGTGGCCGGTCAGGCGCCGGGCCGCGCTCCAGCGGGCCCAGATGCGTCCTCGCGCAGCGCTCGCACGAGCGACACGGCCATCACGACGAATACGGCGAGCAGCGGCACCGACGCCAGCAACGATGCCGTGCGCATCGGATCCAGTCCGCCGATCCGCATCAAGGCGAGTGGCAGCAGGGCCAGGGCGAACGCCCAGAACATCCGGTGCCAACGAGCCGGCTCTTCGCCATGCGCCAGACCGGTCGAGGCGCTCTCCGCGAGGGCGTAGGCTGCCGAGTCATACGTGGTCGCCAGAAACACGAGGCTCGACAGACAGAACACTCCGAGCACGATGTTCCCCGCCGGCAAAGAGGCGATCACCGCCGCGATGGCGACCGGCTCACCTTCACTGAACACCAGGCCGGTCACATCGAGAAGCCCATTGAGCTCAAGATGCAAGGCGTAGTTGCCGAGCACTCCGTAGTACACCGCGCAGCCCAGGGTGCCCCATCCCATCATGCCGAACACTACTTCCCGAATCGTCCGTCCCTCGGAGATCCGTGCCACGAAAATACCCATAAACGGTCCGATCGCCACCCACCAGGCCCAGTAAAAGACTGTCCAGTCCTCGATAAACCGGGAGTCGGCCAACGGGTCGGTCCAGGTGTTCATCCGGAGAAACTCATAGAACATGAGCCCGACGCTGTTGGTGGTCATCTTCAAGATGAACAGGGTCGGTCCAGCCAGCAACACGAACACCAACAGCGCCTTCGTCATGGCGACGTTGAGGTTACTGAGCCGTTTGATGCCGCGCTCGAGTCCCACATAGACGCTGGCGGAGAACAGCACGGCGCACAGGACCACCACGCCCACCTGCAATCCGAACGAGCTCTCAACGCCGAACAAACGGCCCAGGCCGGCGGCGATCATCGGGGTGCCGAATCCGAGCGACGTGCCGCCAGCCCCCAGCACCCCAACGATGAACAGCGTGTCGGTCACCCGGCCAACGACTCCGGTGGTTTGCGTCCCCAGCACCATGTGACACGCGCTGCTGACACGGAGGTTCGACTGCCCGCGCACGTAGTAGGCATGGGCGATCGCCAGCGTCGGCAGACAGTAGAACGCCCAGCCCGTGGGGCCCCAGTGGAACATGCCGTACGTCGCCGCCCACTCGACCGCCTCCGCCGAACGCGGCTCGACGCCAAACGGCGGTCCTACGTAGTAATGCGCCCACTCGACAGTGCCCCAGTAGAGAATGCCCGTCGCCACTCCGGCGCAGAACACCATGGAGACCCAGCTGGCCGTGGAAAAACGAGGTGGTGTCCCGGGCTGGCCTAGTAATACGGTGCCGTATGGGCCCAACGCCAGCCACAAGACGAAGCCGACGACCGCGGTGCCGGCCCAGATGTAGACGACACCCAGCTGCGATGTCAGTACGTCGTACGACTGATCGACGAATCGGCCACCGACCTCTGGCCACAGCATGAGCGGGCCCGCAATCGCCAGCAGCGTGACCAAAGAGGTCGTAAAGATGGGCCAGTCCGTCTTGGAGTCGATGACAGTCTGGCCAGGCGCTACGGGGCGCGGCGCGTTTCGTGTCGCCATCGTGTGAGCTGGAGCTTCGCCTCTCGTGGTACCACGTTGTGACCGCTGGACCGACAGCATACTCGGTCCGCCACGGCCTTTGCTGGCGACACGAGGCGCGCCCACGATCGCCGGGTGATTCGTCAGCCACACACCACGCGAACAAGAAAAGGGCCGGGCGCCCCAAAGCGCCCGACCCTTGCCTCTCCAAACGACGTCGTCGTCCCGGTCTCTAGGATTCCGTAACGGTGAACAGGAGATCCTCAGTCAATTCGGCTGAGCGCTCGTTGTCTGTAATCTTGATCTCCAACCGGTAGTCACCGGCCGGAAAGCCGCCGAGCGGAATGTTTTGACCGTCTCCCAGAGGGGCCTTCGTCACGTCGAA
>CAWWAF010000002.1:0-95531 GCA_963934795.1 uncultured bacterium | reverse complement strand
GTGCGTCGTCGGGTGCGACGCTGGTGGTGGAAGACACGTTGGCCGCATTGCAGATGGCAAGTCGTTATGTGCGTCGTGCCTCCGGCGCACGGGTCGTCGCGATCACGGGGAGCGCGGGTAAGACGACGACGAAGGAGTTGACGGCGGCGGCGCTGGCGTCCAGCTACCGCGTGTTTCGGAGCCAGGGAAACCTGAACAATCAGATCGGTCTGCCGCTGTCGTTGCTCGAGTTGCGAACCCGTCCCGAGATTGCGGTGGTGGAACTGGGAATGAACGCGCCAGGCGAAATCGCCCGTTTGGTGGAGATCGCGGAACCGGAGTTCCGGGTCTGGACCAACGTGACGGAGGCGCACGCAGAGTTCTTCCCGTCGATCGAAGGGATCGCGGATGCGAAGGCTGAGATTCTGGATGGTGCCACTGACGAGACGGTCGTGGTGGCGAACGCCGATGACGGACGTGTGATGGCGCGGGTTGCCAACTGCCGCGGTCGTGTGGCGACGTTCGGGATGCGTGAAGCAGCCGACGTCACGGCGACCGAGATTGAGGACTGTGGGCTCGACGGCACACGGGCCGTGGTGCGCACACCGGTTGGCCAGGCCCGGATCGCGACACCATTGCTCGGTCGAGGCAATCTCGCCAATGTGTTGGCGGCCCTCACCGTGGCCATTCAGCTGCAGGTCCCTCTCGCGGCCGCCAGTGAGCGGGTTGCCACCGTTGAGGCGCCTCCCGGACGTGGACAGGTCCATCGGTTGGCGAACGGCGTGATGCTGGTCGACGACTCCTACAACGCCAACCCCACCGCGGTCATCACCGCGCTCGAGACCCTGGCGCAAGACCGCCGGGACGGACGTCGTGTTGCCGTGCTCGGAGAGATGTTGGAGCTCGGCCGACACGCGGAGTCGTTGCATGCGGACGCCGGACGGGCCGTGGCGTCGGCCGGCGTCGAATTACTCGTGACCGTGGGCGGCGGGCCAGCCCGGGCGCTCGGCAAGGCGGCGATCGATGCGGGCCTTGGGTCTGGTGACGTCCTGCATTGCGACGACAGCGAGACCGCGGCGGCGCGGTTGAGTCCGTTGTTGCGAGATGGCGACTTGGTACTGGTCAAAGGGTCACGCGGTGTGCGCACCGAGACGGTGGTGACCAGACTCGTGGCGGAGCGAACCTGATGCTCTTCCATCTGCTGTATCCGCCGATAAACGTGGTCCAGTACATCACGTTCCGTACCGCCGCCGCGGGTTCGACCGCGTTCCTGATCAGTGTCCTCCTGGCCCCGTGGATGATCCGCACCTTGCGCGACTTTCAGATCGGTCAAGTCGTGCGGGACGAATTGTCCGAGACTCATCAGCAGAAGGCGGGGACCCCCACCATGGGCGGGTTGCTCGTCCTCGCGGCGGCGCTCGTGCCGACCCTCTGTTGGGGCGATTTGACCAATGCGTACATCTGGGTGGCCATGCTGTCGACCACGGCGTTCGGATGCGTGGGGTTCCTGGATGACTACTTGAAGATAGGGCGTCAGAACCATCACGGGCTGCGTCCACGCTACAAACTGCTCGGCCAGGGTTTGGTTGGCGTGTCCGTCGGGCTCGCGCTGCTGTGGCTGAACGGAGAAGGAGCCTACAGCACGGAGCTCTTTTTTCCGTTTCTGAAGGGGCTGACCCCTGATCTCGGGTGGTGGTATCTGCCGTTCGCGGTGCTTCTACTCACCGCGTCGTCCAACGCGGTCAACATCACCGATGGGCTTGATGGGCTGGCCATCAGCATTTTCACCGTGGCGGCCGCGGCGCTCACTGCGCTGGCCTATGTCACTGGACACGCGATTTTCGCTGACTATCTGCTGCTGGTCCACATCGCGCCAGCGGCCGAGCTGACCATATTTTGCGGCGCCCTCGTCGGCGCGGGACTCGGCTTCCTCTGGTACAACTCCTACCCCGCCGAGCTGTTCATGGGCGATGTTGGGTCGTTGGCCCTCGGTGGCGCGCTCGGTACGGTCGCGCTCCTGATCAAGACGGAGCTCTTGCTGCCGATCGTCGGCGCGGTCTTCGCCATTGAACTCCTGTCGGTCGTCATCCAGGTCGGGTCGTTCAAACTCACCGGGCAGCGTGTATTTCGGATGGCGCCGTTGCATCACCACTGCGAGCTGATCGGGTGGAGCGAGCCCAAAGTGATCAGCCGCTTCCTGATCGTGGCGGTGGTGTGCGCGTGTTTTAGTCTCGCGAGCTTGAAACTGCGATGACCGAATACTCGGTGCGGGGAGCGAATGTCGTGGTGGTTGGCGCCGCACGCAGCGGTGTCGGCGCGGCGCGGCTGTTGGCCCGGCGTGGCGCGCGCGTCACGGTCACGGAACAGCGTCACGACGTCGCGGCAGAGGTCCGACAGTTGGCGGACGAGGGCGTCGAGCTGGAACTGGGTGGCCATCGTCCCGACACGATGGCGGCTGCGGATCTGGTGGTACTGAGTCCTGGCGTGCCCCCGACCATGTCCGTGCTGGACGGTCCTCGCGACCGCGGAGTGCCGATCATCAGCGAAATCGAGCTGGCGTCACGCTGGGTCCGTGGGCGAATCGTGGCCGTCACCGGCACGAAGGGTAAATCGACGACAACGGTGCTGCTTGGTCGCATGCTGGAGGCCAGTGGCCGGTTGGCCTTGGTCGGTGGCAACGTGGGGACAGCCTTGAGCACGCAGGTAGAAGCGTCTACGCCGGAGGCGATTCACGTGGTCGAGGTGTCCAGTTTTCAGCTTGAGCTCACCACCACGTTCCGTCCGTGGATCTCGGTGTTCCTCAATCTTCATACCGACCATCTCGATCGGCACGATGGGCCTGAGGCCTATGCGGCGGCGAAAGCGCGGATATTCGCCAATCAGGAAGCATCCGACACGCTTGTCGTCAACGCGGACGACCCCGAGGTACTGCGGCTGACCCGCGGAAGCCGTGCCTCGCGCGTGCGGTATGCCGTCGACACGCCGCTCGATGATGGTGTGGGGGTCGACGGTGAGGCGATTGTGCGCCGCACCACGACCGGCGCCGAGTCACTCGTGCCGCTCTCAGCGGTCCACCTGCTTGGAGACCACTTACTGAGCGACGTGGTTGCCGCGACGGCCGTCGCCGACCGGGTCGGCGTGTCGGCCAGCGCCATGACGGCGGCCGTCGATCGCTTTGGTGGGCTCGAACACGCCCTTGAGCCAGTCGGCGTGGTGGCCGGCGTGCGGTTCGTGAATGACTCCAAGGCCACCAATGTCGAGGCCGCTAGGCGTGCGCTGGAGAGCTGTGGCCACCAACTTGTCGTCATCATGGGCGGCCGCTTCAAGGGCGGGGACCTGGGGCTGTTGGCGCCGTTGATCGCCTCGCGGGTTGAGGCCGTGGTCGCCCTCGGCGAGGCGCGCAACAGGATTCTCGATGCGTACGGTGCGGTGGTTCGGGTCGTCGAGGTCGCATCCCTCGAAGACGCCGTAAGTGTCGCCTATGGGCTCGCGTCGCCAGGAGGGGCGGTGCTGTTGGCGCCCGCGTGCGCAAGCCTGGACATGTTCAAGGATTACGCCGAACGGGGGAGGTTGTTCAAACAGGCGGTTGGTCGCCTGCAGGAGGACGCGAGGACCCGCGTCACGACAAGTTAGCGACCGAAGGGCATCGAGTCGCCGGGGTTTAGCGACCGGGTGGGCGTCGCACCACTGGATGCGGCGGTGTCCACGAGGTTCAACGTGTTTCGCCTCCGGACTGGCGGATCAGTTCGGATAGATGCGGGTCAATCGTGAGCAGTGAGCAGTCATCAGTTGGGTGGTGGCGGCGAAGAGTTTTCCGCTGGGAACGCAGGCTGTGTTGGTCTGCGAGGTTGATGTCTTCGCCCCGCGCCCGGCTGATGACTGCTGACTGCTCACGTATCCGGTTGGGACCACGGTCCTACCAGGTATGTCGGGTCGGCGTGGCCCGATCTTTAGTCCGGCACTAAAACGGACGTGCGGACGTCGGGTCGCATGCCGGGTGACCGACCGCGTGAGTGGAGCAGGTGGCGAGCATGGCCAGAACGCTGAAGTCAGACAAGTTTCTTTTCGCCGCCACCATGCTGTTGGTCTGCGTCAGCGTGGTCATGGTCTACAGCGCATCGGCGTTTCTCGCCGTCGACCTCTATCAGCAGCCTCCGTATTTTTTTCTATTCAAGCAGGTGACCTGGACGGTGCTCGGGCTCTGTCTGCTGATTGCGGTTATGCGGATCGACTACCGGGTGTGGAGACAACCAGTGGTGATCTGGACCGCACTTGGGGTGAGCACGGCCGCGTTGGTGCTCGTCTTCTTTTTTGATCCAGTCAACGGGACACGACGGTGGTTTGCCGTGGGGGGCATCGGCGTGCAGCCGTCCGAGTTCGCCAAGGTGGCGGTGATCATCTTCACCGCGTCGCTGCTCGAGCGTCGAATGGACACGATCGATCGCGTCACCCATGCGTTGGGACCGATCGCCGTGGTCACAGGTGTGATCTGCGGTCTGATCGTGTTGGAGCCGGACTTCGGGACGGCCTTCACGGTCCTGGCGATTGTCGGAATCATGGTGTTTGCGGCCGGCCTCAACTATCGCTATCTGATAGGACTGGCTCTGGTGATGGCGCCGCTGCTGTTCGTGGTGTTGGCCAGCGCCGAGTACCGGCGACGCCGCCTCCTGGCATTCCTTGACCCCTGGGCCGACCCCCTCGGAGACGGGTTCCAGATCATTCAGTCGCAGATAGCTGTGGGGACAGGTGGTCTGTTTGGACAGGGACTCATGGCCGGGGTCCAGAAGTTGTTCTACTTGCCCGCTCCGCACACCGACTTCATCTACGCCGTGATCGCTGAGGAGACCGGCCTCCTCGGCGCGTCGGCCGTGCTGGCGTGCTTCGGCGTCATCGTCTGGCGCGGCTTGCGGGTCACCATGACGGCGCCCGATCGATTCGGGTCCTTTCTGGCCCTGGGATTCACCATGATGGTGGCGTTTCAGGCGTTCGTGAATATCAGTGTCGTGTTGGGGATGATGCCGACCAAGGGGATCCCGCTGCCGTTCGTAAGCAACGGGGGGTCGTCGTTGCTGATCAGTCTTCTGGGAATGGGCATCCTCCTGAATGTGTCAGAACACGCTTCGGCCGACGCATGAGGATCACCCGATGCCGTCACGTCGTCGAGTCAAATGACCGATCGAGCAGCCAGGGTTTTGTTGTGTGGCGCGGGCACCGGGGGACACCTCTATCCCGGTATCGCGGTGGCGCAGGAGCTGCGTCGGCGACGACCGACAGCACATGTGGTGTTCGCTGGCACTGGGCGGGCGCTGGAGACGCGGGAAGTCGCGCGGCACGGCTTCGACCACGCGCAGGTGCGCAGCGCCGGGCTCAAGCGCAAGTCGGTTGGGGCCCTCGTGCGTGGGCTCGCGTTGCTGCCCCTCAGTGCCTGGGACGCCTGGCGCGTCCTGTCGCGCGTGAGACCCGACCTGGTCATCGGGCTTGGCGGCTATTCATCGGGCGCGGTCGTCTTGATGGCGGCCTGTCGCGGGACGCCGACGCTGTTGCTCGAACAAAACGCGTTGCCTGGGATGACCAATCGACTGTTGGCGAGAGTCGTGACCGCGGCGGCGGTGTCACACGATGCGGCCCTTCCCTACTTTCGCGGCAAGGCGTTCGTCAGTGGCAATCCGGTCCGCGTCGGCTTTTCCGAGTCGACGCCGAGGTCGCCGCCGCAGTCGAGGACCAGGGCGCGCGCGCGTCTGCTGGTGATCGGCGGGTCCCAGGGCGCACATGCGATCAACGTGGCCATGATCGACGCCGCGCGAGCATTCGCGGCACGAGCCGGGACGTTGGCCGTGACCCATCAGACCGGCGAACGAGACTGCGCGGAGGTGCGGCGCGCGTACCAACGGGCTCGACTGGAGGCGCGTGTTGAGCCGTTCTTTGAGGAAATGGTCGAGCTGATGGATGAGGCCGACCTCGTTGTCTGTCGAGCGGGTGCGACCACGCTCGCCGAGCTTGCGGCGGTGGGGCGTCCCGCGCTGCTCATTCCGCTGCCAGGGGCGGCGGATGATCACCAGCGTGTCAATGCGCAGGTGCTAGCGCGCCACGGGGCCGGGGAATTGCTCCCGCAATCGGAGTTGTCGGGTGAGACATTGGCGGCGCGGGTGCTTGCGCTCATAGACGACGGGCCGAGACGCCTGCGGATGGCCGAGGCCGCGAGAACCCTGGCCAGCCCGGACGCGGCCCGCCTCATTGTGGACCGCGCTGAGCGGCTAGCGCGGTGGTGACTGGACCAGGGGAAGCCCACGGACTTCCGCCTCACGTGCGTCGGGTCCATTTTGTGGGCATTGGTGGCATTGGCATGAGCGGTCTCGCGGTGATGATGAGCGCGCTCGGATACGAGATTAGCGGGTCTGACCTGACCGCGTCGGCGGCCACGGTCGGGCTCCAGGAGCGTGGTGTGGAGGTACAGACCGGGCATGACGCGCGCTGGGTTGGCCAGGCGGACGCGGTCGTGATCTCCGCCGCCATCCGGGAGGAGAACCCCGAGGTCCAAGAGGCACGTCGTCGTCGATTGCCGGTGCTGCAGCGCGGTGTGATGTTGGCCGGTCTGTCGCGGTCGCGCTCCACGGTCGCCGTCACCGGCACACACGGCAAGAGTACGACGTCCTCGATGGTGGCTGTGATGCTCACCGAGTGTGGGTTTGATCCGTCGGCGCTGATCGGCGCCAGGGTCGGCAGCTTCGGGAGCAACGCCAGGGTGGGGAAGGGGCGTCACTTCGTGGTGGAGGCCGACGAGAGCGAGCGTTCGTTGCTGGAGCTGACCCCGGACATCGCGGTGCTGACCAATCTCGAGGAAGAACACCTGGATCACTACGGGACACTGGACGCACTCCGGGACACCATCGTCGATTTTGCCAACCGCGTGACCCCGTCCGGCGCGGTGGTGCTGTGCGCCGACGACCCAGAGCTTGCGCTGCTGCGGGATCGGGTCGAACGCCGGGTGGTGACCTACGGGCTGGACGCCCCCGGGGCTGACATCACCGGTGACACCGTCGTCTGCGGTCCGACCGGCTCTCATTGCCTGGTTCGCGACACACGTCGTCGAGACACGCAGCCGACACCGTTGACAGTCGCGGTGCCCGGTCGGCACAACTTACTGAACGCGCTGGCCGCATTTGCGGTGGGTCTTGAGACAGGGGTGGGTCCGAGTCGCGTTGCGACCGCGCTAGCGGCCTATGCGGGTATCGACCGCCGGTTCCAGCTCAAGGGGGAGGTCGGCGGCGTGCGCGTCGTCGACGACTATGCGCATCACCCGACCGAGATCGCAGCAACGCTGGCGACGGCCCGAGACCAAGGTCCACATCGGCTCATCGTCGTGTTCCAGCCTCACCGCTATTCGCGCACGTCCCGGCTGCTTCACGAGTTCGCGAGAGCGCTGGCCGTCGCTGACCTCGTCGTGCTGCTAGACATTTTTTCGGCCGGGGAGATGCCCCTCCCTGGGGTCACGACTGAGCGTGTGGCTCAGGCGGTCCGAACGGAAACCGCCAAGCCCGTCCATTGCGTGGCGGGGATCGACGAGGCCATTCCGCTGGTTATCGACCTCGCCAGAGCGGGCGATCTCGTGGTGACGTTGGGAGCGGGGTCTATTGGGGGCTTGGCGAACCGATTGGTGTCGGCGCTTCGACAAGCCGGGCCGGCGCCGACTGAGGCAGAGAGCTCGGAGACCGCATGACGGTCCACACCCAGACGGACAAGCGCTTCCGATGGTCGAACCACCCGACGCGACGGCCTCGCCGGGCTGTGCGCCGCTGGTGGCGGATCGCGCGGGGAGTGAGCGTGGCGAGTGGCGGCGTCTTCGTCGCCTACCATGCCGCTGCGCTGCTGTTGGCCGCGTCGTTCCTGTCGGTCGACGACATCGTAGTACGCGGTCAGGAGCAGCTGTCTGAGGGGGAGGTCCTCGCGCTGGTGGCAGATCTCCGCGGCGAGAACATCCTCACGGTTGACCTTGAGCGGCATCGCCAACGCCTGCTCGCGTCGCCGTGGTTACGTGGCGGAACTCTCAGACGCATTCTGCTGTCGACGGTCGAA
The DNA here is from genome assembly GCA_963934795.1 of uncultured bacterium. Taxonomy (GTDB): domain Bacteria; phylum Acidobacteriota; class Vicinamibacteria; order Vicinamibacterales; family UBA8438; genus UBA8438. The sequence continues at coordinate 87,479 of CAWWAF010000002.1, read as the reverse complement.
GTGCAGGTGCAGGAGCGCAGGCCGGTGGCGCTCGCGCGTCTCGACCAGCGGCTCTACCTCGTCGACGAGCACGGGACGGTCATCGACGAGTTTGGGCCGCGTTTTGCCAATTTTGACCTCCCTATCGTTGCGGGCCTGGCGACCAGCGCGATGGGAAGACCCACGGTCGATGTCGATCGGATGGCCCTCGCGTCCAGGTTGCTACGGCAGCTCTCCATCCAACCGGATGTCCTCGATTCGATCTCGGAGATTGATGTGGCCGATCCCTACGACGCCGTGGTGTTGCTCAACGACGATCCGGCGCTCCTTCATCTGGGCGGAGATGACTTTCTGACGCGTTTGCGGAGGTATGCCGAACTGGGTGCGACGCTGCGCGAGCGTGTACCGAATATTGACTATGTCGATCTGCGTTTCGACCCGCGGGTGTACGTGGGCCCGGCCAACGCGTCCCCGGACCAGGGCAGGCGTCGGCTCGATTTGCCGGTTGGGGAACCGGCCGTCAACTAGCTGTGTCGTCATGACCCAGATATTCCACCGGCGTGAGCAGGGCGTGGCGGCACATCGCCACGGACGGAGGACGCGTGAGACGTAAAGAACACTATCTCGTCAGTCTTGATGTGGGCACCTCGAAAACGGCGGCGATCGTGGCGGAAGCCACCGAGGACGGGGGACTCGACATCATTGGCATCGGGGTCGCTGAGGCCCAGGGCATTCGCCGCGGGGTTGTGGTGAACCTGGAGGCGGCCGTCGAATCGATCAAGAAGGCGATCGAGGAGGCCGAACTCACCGCTGGCGTGGAAATCGACTCAGTCCACCTGGGGTTGTCCGGCGCTCACCTCAAGGCGTTCAACAGTCGGGGCGTCGTGGCGGTGGCCGGGAAGAACCGCGAAATCACGAGGGAAGACGTGCGTCGCGCCATCGACGCCGCGAAAGGCGTGGCACTGCCCACCGGTCGCGAGATTTTGCATGTCCTGCCCCAAGATTTCGTTGTTGACGACCAGGACGGCATCGGTGCGCCGGTCGGCATGACGGGGACGCGTCTCGAGGTAAACGTGCACGTCGTGACCGGCAGCACGTCGTCGACGCAGAACATCGTGGCCTGCGTGAATCGCGCCGGGGTCTCCGTGCTCGACACCGTCATTGAACAGCTCGCCGCGAGCGAATCGGTCCTCACGGCCGATGAGCGGGAGCTCGGGGTCGCGTTGGTCGATATCGGCGGCGGGACCACAGACTTGGCGATCTTCGAGCGAGGCAGTTTGTGGCACACCGGCGTGGTCACGATGGGTGGCGGCCACTTCACCAACGACATTGCGGTGGGGCTCCGCACCCCGATTCCCGACGCGGAGAAAACCAAGCGACGGAGTGGATGCGCGCTGTCGTCGTTGGTTGGTGAGGACGAGACCATCGAGGTCGCCAGCGTCGGTGGCCGCCAGCCTCGTGTGATGTCGCGCCGCATTTTGTCAGAGATTCTCCAGCCGAGGGCGGAGGAGATTTTTCACGCGCTGTGGGATGAGATCCGGCGGGCCGGCTATGAACGCTCGCTGCACTCAGGCATCGTCTTGTGCGGCGGGGGCGCCCTCTTGGACGGCATGGCGGAGATCGCCGAGCAGATCTTCGACTTGCCCATACGGCGTGGCTGCCCGGTCGACGTGGGTGGGCTGACGGACCACGTGAACAGTCCGTCATTCGCGACCGGCGTGGGTCTGGTCAAGTACGCCCACCGCAATCAATTGCAGGAGTTCGAACGGGGAGGGCGGATAGGCGGTCTGGGCAGCTTCGCCGGGCGGCTCCGTGGGCTGTTTAAGGATTTTTTCTAGGCAGGCTCCTACGGAATTGGAGCCTGGCACGCTGTGCAATGGACCGAACAAGGAGGGAAGATGGAACCTTCAGTGGTGACCGACCGAGCTGATCGCCCGCGAGTAAGTCTCGCGATGCCAGGGGACGAAAGTCCGCGACTGACGATTCAGGATGCTGGGCACACCGGCGCCCGTATCAAGGTTGTGGGTGTGGGGGGAGGCGGCAGCAACGCCGTCAATCGCATGGTGCGCTCTGGACTCGATGGGGTCGAGTACATCGTGGCCAATACGGATGCCCAGGCGTTGAGTCACTGCGCCGCGCCGCTCTGTCTGCAACTCGGGGGGAAGCTGACGAAGGGCCTGGGCGCTGGCGCCGACCCGAATGTCGGCCGGCAGGCGGCGCTCGAAGACACCGAGCAGATCATCTCGGCACTTGACGGCGCCGACATGGTGTTCGTGACCACCGGCCTGGGCGGGGGCACGGGGACCGGCGCGGCCCCGGTCATCGCGAACCTGGCCAGCGAGCTGGGTGCGCTCACGGTGGCGGTGGTGACGAAGCCGTTCGCCTTCGAGGGACACCGCCGCGCCAAGCAGGCGGAGAGCGGTCTGGAGGAGTTGCGCGAAGCGGTCGACACCGTCATTACGATTCCGAACGAACGACTGTTGTCCATGACCGATCGGTCAACGACCTTGTCGGACGCGTTCGAGTTGGCCGATGATGTCCTTCGGCAGGCGATTCAGGGCATCTCGGAGCTGATTCTCGTGCCCGGGCTAATCAATCTCGACTTTGCGGACGTGACCACGATCATGTCCGGCAAGGGGCTGGCGATTATGGGCACCGGGGTCGGTGCTGGCGACACCAAGGTCGTCGACGCCGCGACGCAGGCCATTTCGAGTCCATTGCTCGAGGATGCCTCCGTCGACGGCGCCCGCTGCGTCATCATCAATGTCACGGGGGGCAGCGACCTCTCGTTGATCGAGGTCAGCGAGGCGACGTCCATTATTCACGCGGCCGCGCATGAGGATGCCAACATCATCTTCGGCGCCGTCGTGGACCCATCGATGGACGGCCGGGTCAAGATTACGGTGATCGCCACTGGGTTCGAACGCGAGGGCGCCAAGCCGTCTATCGAGCGAGCCACGGCGAAGACTCCCGTCGATCTGCAGCGGTATTCGTCCTGGCAGGAGGAGCCACAAGCACAGGCCGTGAGCGGAGGGACCAGCTTTGGCGTCTCCCGTCGTCCACTCATCGAACTGCCGCTGCCTGAGCCGGTCGAGGCGGATCAGGCCGGCGACATGCGGCTCGACCTGGATGGCGGCGAGAGTGAATTCGACGTTCCGGCATTTCTCCGCCAACGCGCGGAGTAGGAACGTCCGACGCGACGTCTTCGCGGTAGGTGTCCTACGGGGCGTCGACGGGCGGGACGGCGGGCGGCTTCGAGTTGGGGTCGTGGTACAGAATTCGATTGCAGCTGTCACATTGGACTAGCTCGGTGTTCTGCAGAATGTGGTTGAACACCTGAGGCCGCAATCGGACGTTGCAGAGCGAACAGAGTCCGTCGCGCGCCTCCACGACCGCAATGCCATTCCGCTGCTTGGCGATGCGGTTGAAGAGCGCTTGGGCCTCAGCACCAATCGTCTCGAGCAGGGTGTCATGTTCGGTCGCGGTACGGCCAAGTGTGTGTTCCAGGTCGTCGCGCTCCGCCATGAGGACGGCCGTGCTCTTCTCGATTTCTTTCCGGCTCGCCGAGAGCGCCTGTTTGGCCGTTGTGACCGCGGCGGCGAGGTCGTCCAATTCCAACATGTGCTCGAGAATAGTGTCTTCGTGGCGCTGAACGTCTGCTTCTGCCGTCGCGATCTCATGTTGCATCGCGGTGTATTCCTTGTTGGTCTTGACGGCCATGAGCTGTTCCCTGAACCGGGATAGCCGGGTCTGTATTGCCGCGAGCGTTTTCTCCACCGCGGCACGCTCGCTTTTCCTGTCATCCAATCGGCCTGTGGCCTCGTCGACCGCCGCGGTGCGCGCCGTCAGTTCGGCGTCGAGCGCTTCGATGCGCGACGGAATCGCGTCGACGACGCGTTGCGCGTCCGCCGCCGTGTTGTCGAGTTGCTGCAATTGGATCAGGCGTTTGAGGTCTGGCAACATCGTGAGTCAGGTCTCCACAGATTCAGGCCGGAGGTCGGCACCGAGCAAAAAAAAACCCGCCGTCTGGCGGGTATGAAAAAGCCGGCGAACGTAGGCCGCGCCGGATTGCGAGCGGGGCCCCAGGTGGTGCGTGCCTTCTGCGGCCCGCGTGTGTGCCGGGGGCGGACCGCGGGATGGCCGGCGCGTGCGATGTCCATATGGACTCGTGTCATGTGGTGGGCCCACCAGGATTCGAACCTGGGACCGACCGGTTATGAGCCGGCGGCTCTGACCGCTGAGCTATGGGCCCGGTGTGCAGGAACTTCACGTTCTTGACCTGCCTATGTGCCTTCGAGAAACGCGCGCAGGCGCCGACTGCGCGACGGGTGCCGCAGTTTGCGCAGCGCCTTGGCTTCGATCTGGCGGATTCGCTCGCGTGTCACCGCGAAGTTCTGTCCTACTTCTTCGAGGGTGTGCTCGCTCCCGTCGCCGACCCCAAAGCGCATCTTGATCACTTTTTCTTCGCGCGGTGTCAGGGTGTGGAGCACCTTCTCGGTCTGCTCCTTGAGGTTGAGATTGATCACGGCGTCGGCCGGTGAGACCTCTTGGCGGTCCTCGATGAAATCGCCAAGATGGCTGTCCTCTTCTTCGCCGATCGGTGTTTCCAGTGAGATCGGCTCCTGGGCAATCTTCAAGACTTTACGAACCTTGGCCACCGGGATGTCCATCCGCTGGGCAATCTCCTCCGACGTGGGTTCACGGCCGAGTTCCTGCACAAGCGCCCGCGAGGTGCGGATCAGCTTGTTGATCGTTTCGATCATGTGGACCGGAATACGAATCGTGCGGGCCTGATCGGCGATGGCGCGTGTGATGGCCTGACGAATCCACCAGGTGGCGTAGGTCGAGAACTTGTAGCCGCGCCGGTACTCGAACTTGTCTACCGCCTTCATCAACCCGATGTTGCCTTCCTGAATCAGGTCGAGGAACTGCAGCCCACGGTTTGTGTATTTCTTCGCGATCGAGACAACGAGACGGAGGTTGGCTTCAACGAGCTCCTTCTTGGCCAGCTCGGCCAGCCTCTCGCCGCGCATGATGTTGTACAGCGTCTGTTCCACCGATGCTGCCGGCTGCTCAAGCTCTTCAGCCAGGGCCCTGATCTCCGCGCGCAGCTCGCGCTGTCGCCGCGTGATCTTGCGTTTGTCCTCGTCCTTTATCTTGCGCCGCGTCTTGAGCTTGAGCTGGCGATCGAGGCGGTCGATTTCACGGAGGCGATTCTGCACGCTCTCGGCGGCAACCTTGACCTCGTCGATTAGGCGACGTTTCACCGGCTCTGTGAATTCGATGGCGCGGATTAACCGCGACAGCTTCACCTGGGCCCGAAGCAGGTTGCGGTAGTTACGTCGGTAGCGCGGTTTTTCCCGCTTGGGAATCGTGCTGACCCGTTTTTCGCGCCGGATGACATCGAGCCGGGTCTTTCGAATGACTTCAGCCTGGGCCATGACGGTGCGGGCCCGCCGATTGATCCGATCGTCCGTCATTTCGTCGTCTTGAAACAGGACGAACTCGCGGATCGTGCGCTCTCCGGCTTTCAGTTGCTCACCCATCTGCACCACGGCTTTCGCGATGGTGGGCATGCGCGAGATGGATTTGATAATAGACAACTTGCCGCGCTCGATCCGTTTCGCGATGGCGACCTCACCTTCGCGTGTCAGGAGTGGGACGGTCCCCATCTCCCGCAGATACATCCGGACCGGGTCGTTGGTCTTGTCGATAGCGCTCGGCGTCAGATCCAGGTCGGCGTCTTCCGAGCCTTCACCTCGACGGTTGAGCAGGATCTCTTCACGGTATTTTTGCTCGGAATCCACGACCTCGATGCCGTGATTGCCGAAGGCCGTGAACAATTCGTCCAGGTCATCAGATTTGGTGATTTCCCCGGGGAGGATCTCGTTTACCTCGTCATAGAGGAGGAATCCCTTTTCCTTGCCGATCTGGATGAGCTGCCGTACTTCGTCGTATTTTTCTTCGAGCGACAAGAGCGTTCCTCCTCGGCGGACCGCCAGCCGGTCCCGTGTTGGGTCGACAATGCTGGACGTATCCGGTGGTCACGGTCGTAGTGATTCGAGCTTCGTTAACAGTGCTTGCTTCTTCCGCAATAACAGGTCGATCTCCGCCAACGCCGATGGTGTGCCCAGATGCTGGCACCGGTCAATCTCGTGTTGCAGCATTGCGCGTTGGCGCTCGCAGCCGAGCTGTTTCAGCGCATTCCCGCAATCGGAGGCCGAGGCCACGGCGCGCTCGGCCGCTCCAACCCGAGCTATCCAGCCGGCCTCCTCGGTGCTCAGCCGCTCGTTGAGCGTGCTGAGGACAGTCTCGACAGGCCACCCGGACAGCGAACGGGCGGTGCTGAGGATCGGTGCCGTCGTCAACCCGGCGAGATCCTCATCGCTGAGTTCTCCGATGACCTCCAAGGCGGCCTGGGTGTCGCGCACGAGCGCCCAGATCAGCCCTTTTTCCGCCGTTTTCAGCGTCCGACCGGCCGACACCTGTCGATCGTCGAACGTGGTGCGACGCTCCACCGCCGCCTTGCGAATCTCGGTACGCACGACATCTTCGAGTACGCCCGCCTGGTGCGCAATCCGGTCGGCGAAGAGGTCCCTCGACGGAGCATCCGGGATTCGTGCAGCGACCTGCAGCATCCGATTCAGGAATTCGCGGCGGTGATCTCCCCGTGTCAGGTCGTGGCTGGCCGCTTCCCGATCCAGTAAGTATTCCAGATATGGGCGCGAAGTGCGTAGCTTTTCGACATATTGCTCCGCGCCGTGTTTCTGAATACAGGTGTCAGGATCCTCGCCGTCGTCCAGAACAGCGACGTTGACCTGCATGCCTTCGGCAAGCAGGAGCTCGCCGGAGCGCGCGGCGGCGGTGGCTCCGGCCGGGTCCGGGTCAAAGCTGACGATCACCTTTGACGCGAACCGTTTGAGCAAACGGACCTGCTGTTCGTTCACTGCGGTGCCACAGGAGGCGACCACGGTACCGACCCCGGCCTGCAGCGCCTGGGCCAGGTCGAAGTATCCCTCCACGAGCACGGCGTACCCCGTCTTGCGAATGGCGGACTTCGACAGATGCAGGCCATACAACGTCCGAGACTTGGAATAGATTGCGGTCTCCGGCGAGTTCAGATACTTCGGTTGCTGGTCTGGCTGTAGGGCTCGCGCGCCGAATGCGATCACCGACCCGGTGTCACGAGCGATCGGGATCATGAGGCGGTTCCGGAAGCGGTCGACCAGTGACCGACCGTCTCGGGCGACCGCCAGGCCGCTGCGGACGAGCACCGCGTCCGAGTAGCCCCGGCCACGGAGGTGGGTCAGGAGGCTGTCCCCCTGTGGCGGTGCAAACCCCAATCCGAGTCTGGCCGCGGTGTCGTCTGTCAGGCCTCGCCCGCTGAGGTGTTCTCGCGCCTGGCGGCCAGCGGGGTCCCCGAGCCGCTCGGTGAAGAACTCAGATGCGGCTTCATGCACGGTGAGCAGCGCCTCGCGTTCGGCGTTGGCTGCCGCGTCCTCTTCCGTGTCCGCTTCTGGAACCGCGACGCCGAAACGCTGTGCGAGGTGGCGGACCGCATCCTGGAAGCTCAACTTCTCCTGTAGTTCCAGGAACTTGAGCACGTCACCACCGGTGTCGCAGCCAAAACAGTGAAAGAAGCCCTTGTCGCCGTGGACGTGAAACGACGGTGTCTTCTCCGAGTGGAACGGGCACAATCCCTTGAAGCTCGCTCCTGCCCGCTTCAGCGGGACGTAGTCCTGCACCACCTGGACGATGTCGACCTGTGCTTTCAGGTCGTCGATAAATGATTGTGGAAACAGGCCCATGGTCGCTGTCGCTCAGTCCTTGAGTTCCGCGCAGGTGACGGCAGTGCCCCCGTCCTCCGGCGCCGCGGCAAAGAATCGTCGGACCAACGGATGCCCGCGGAGCAACTCCGCGATGGCTCTGCGTAGTCGTCCGGTCCCGTGACCATGGATGAACCGAATGGCACGCACTTCACCCATCGCGACCTGATCCAGGTGCTTCTCTGCGCGAGCGAGGGCGTCGTCGACGCGGCAGCCGATGAGGTTGAGTTCGTCCAACTGCCCAACCGGTTCGTTGACCTGAATATTGACGCGGCTGTGTCGTTCCACCCGAGGTGCCGGTTGGCCACCGGGCGCCAGCGACCGGCGCGGCACGCGCAGCCGCTTTCCGCGGACTTCGACCTCCGCCTCGGTCCCGTGGAACGAGCGGACCTCACCCGCAACGCCCAGCGTGGACACGACAACCCGGTCGCCCAGCGCAATCGGTGGGCGCTGGCCGCGATTCGACGGGGCGGCCACTGGTTCGGGGGCCTGGAAGTGTCCCGCGATGTTGTCGAGAGACGCCTGTGCGGAGGATCTCAGTTCGCCGCTGTCGCCAGTCGACAAGGGCGTTTCCCGTCTGGCCGCTTTGTCAACGGCGACCCGCTCCAGGGTCGCGGCCCGTTGTCGAAGCGACTGGACGACCTCGTCGACCTCGCGGCGAGCGGCGCGGAGACGCTGGTCAAGCGAATCGTCACGACTGGCGCGACTGTTCCGGTCGCGTTGGTCAATTTCAGCCTCACGCGCCTTCAACCGGGCCTCCAGCTCCGCCTGTGCGGTGTGGCGTCTGGCGAGGTCGCGCCCGAGTTCGTCGAGCCGGCTGCGGTCCTCGTCGATCCGGGCGAGGTGATCGGCCAATTGCGACTCGCGCGCGGTCCGCAGCGCCGCGGCGGCAGTGATGATGCCCGGGGCCAGTCCCAGCCGGCCCGCGATTTCCAGGGCCAGGCTGCGTCCGGCCGAGCCGTAGACCAGGCGATAGGTTGGCGCAAACGTCTCCGGATCGAATCCGAACGCCGCGCACGAAACGCCCTCAGTGGTAGCGGCGTACGACTTGAGGGCGTCGTCGTGGGTCGTGACGATTACATGGGCGCCACGTTGTCTGAAGTGTTCCACCACAGCACGTCCTAGGGCGCCCCCCTCCACCGGGTCAGTGCCAGCCCCCACCTCATCCAGCAGGATCAGGCCTGGAATGGAGAGCCGCCGATCCATGCCCACGATGTTGGCGACGTGGCCTGAGAATGTGCTGAGGTTGGCAGCGATTGACTGTTCATCACCGATATCCGCGAACACCGAGCGGAACACCGGCACCTGCGCACCCGCGGCGGCCGGAATGTGCAGACCGGCTTGCGCCATCAGCGACAACAACCCGGCCGTTTTCAGCGCCACCGTCTTGCCGCCCGTGTTGGGCCCGGTGATGACGAGCGCTCGCGTGGGCGGGGTCATGACCACATCGACCGGCACCGGTTCGATGCGCTCGCCGACTCCAGTCGCCTGCTCGATTCGGCTGGCGACACTCGTCATCAGCAGCGGATGCCTTGCCTCGCGGAGGTCCAGGGCCTGGTCGTTGCTGATGTGTGCCTCCACGCCCCCAACGATGCCCGCGAACGTCGCCCTGGCCTGCAGCACGTCGAGGCCGGTCGCCGCAGTCAGCGTGCGACGCAAATCAAGCGCACGCCGTCGAAATGTTGCCGAGAGCAACAGCAACACGCGACGGACTTCCTCGCGTTCCTGCTCATCAAGCGCGACGATCTCATTGTTGATGTCGACGGTGCTCAACGGCTCGAGGAAGAGGCTGGCACCGCTCGACGAGGTGCCATGCACGATGCCCGGGATGCCGGCGCGGTGCTCTGATCGGACGACGAGCACGAAACGCCCGTTGCGTTCGCTGACCACCTGTTCTTGCAGATACCGCGCAGTCTCGCGCCCGCGTAGGTACGCCTCCAGATTTCCTCGCAGCCGGTTTCGCTGTTTCCGAAGCCGGCCCCGAATCGTTTTCAGCTCCGGGCTCGCGTCGTCAGCCACCTCGCCGGAGGCATCAATCTTCTGACGTACGCTCCCGCACTCGCGGTCCCAGTTCGACACGCCGCTGACAATGGCGGACAGGGCCGGGTAGGGCCCAGTGGTCGCGGTCGTCACCGAACGGCAGACGCGTTGGACCGAGCTCAGGAAATCGACCAGGCTGAGAAGTTGTAGCGGTTCCAGCGCCTGCGCTTCGATGGCCAGCGCGGCGACCGCCTCGTTCAGATGCAGCGGCGCTTCGAGCGGCATTGGTCCGTTGGCTGCCGCGAACCGAACCGCCTCCGTTGTGTCTGTTTGTGCGGACCGCACCGCGCGCGCGTCGGTCAGCGGGCGGAGCTGCCCCAGCTCGTCGGCGCCAAGCGGCGTCAAGGCGCAGCTCACCACGGCCTCGACGATCCGGTCGAATTCGAGGGTGGTGAAGGCTCCTGTCTGCATCACAATCGGCAGAATGTTGGGTGACTCACCCGGCGCGCGACCGGGGATGAACGCGCCGACGGTCTACGAAGACCGGATCGGCCCGCCTGGCGATGCTATGCCTCGGGCTGACGCGGATGCTGAGTTGAAGTTCGGGCGACGTCGCGCACGGTCGCGCGCGCCTCTCCGAGCCTACGGCGTCATGCGAGCAACCGAACTCGCAGATATATCACGCCCGTCACACGCCACTCAAGGCGTGGCAGTCTGGACCGATGTGTGGTTGAACCGACTGGCCGCCGCCGCCGCCCCGAATCCGTTGTCGATGTTGACCACGGTCACCCCGGTCGCGCAACTGTTCAGCATGGACAGCAGCGCCGCGATGCCGCCAAAGCTGGCGCCGTAGCCGATGCTGGTCGGCACGGCGATGACCGGGACCGATACGAGCCCGCCAACGACGCTCGCCAGCGCCCCGTCCATGCCGGCTACGACGATGACCACCTGAGCTTCCTCAAGCCGCGCGCGTTGCGCGAGGAGTCGGTGCAATCCGGCAACCCCGACGTCGTACATCCGTTCGACGCGGTTGCCCATCACGCCGGCCGTGACGGCTGCCTCGTCTGCGATCGGTTGGTCGGAAGTGCCGGCGGATACGATGAGGACGGTGCCCTGCCCGGTCAGTTCCCCTGCGTCTGCGCTGACGTGGCTAATTATGCGCGCGCTGTCGTGGAAGACCGCCTCCGGTACGCGGTTGCGGACGGCGGCGTAGGCCTCGGCGTCCGTTCGTGTGACCAAAAGACGGTGCCCTGCGCCGACGATGGTCTCCGCGATTCGGGCAATCTGGGTCGGCGTCTTGCCTTGACCGAAGACCACTTCCGGGAACCCTTGCCTGAGCGTCCGGTGATGGTCAATGCGGGCGAACCCCACGTCTTCGAAGGGTGCGGCTCGCATCACGCGGGCCAGTCGCGTCTGGGCGGTCTCCACCGTCAGCGCGCCGGTTCGCACGTCCTCCAGGAGCGCCTTGATGTGATCCGGTTGCATCACAGAGTGTGGGTGTCGAGGTTCTCACACGCCGCCGACCACCAACGTCAATTTCATCGGTGCCGGCTATCTGATCTATCTTACACACGCTCGGTGGTCGGCCAACACCGCGTGCCCCCTCAGACGTCGTGGACGCCTGAGGCATGTGCGCCCACCGGGTACCGTCCATCGAGGTGTGCTGCAGGCCGCCGGTAGATCGGGACGCACGAGAACAGATCATGACAACGTCAGCAACAGGAGGGGCGGGGCTCGAAGGGGTCGTTGCGACCTCATCCAAACTCTGCTACCTCGACGGACAACGGGGCGTGCTCGCGTATTGCGGGCACGATATCCACGATTTGGCGAGTCAGGCGACCTTTGAAGAGGTCTGCTACCTCCTATGGCACCGGCGCTTGCCGAAGCGGGCCGAATTGGGCGACCTCCAGACGGAGTTCGCACGGGCCCGACAGCTTCCGACGGGTGTTGTCCGCTTGATGCGGTCATTGCCCCCTGGCCACGCCATGGACGCGGTCAGGACCCTGGTCTCGGGATTGGCGCACTACGATCCGGACGCTGGCGACGACTCGGCGGGCGCGGCTCTCCGCAAGTCGGTGCGTCTCACGGCGCAAATAGGAACGCTCGTCGCGACGCTGGGGCGGCTTTCGGTCGGGGGCGGACAGATCGAGCCGGATCCCGTGCTCAGCCACGCCGGGAACTTCCTGTACCTGCTCACCGGGGAGCGTCCCGGCGGTCTGGCCACCCGGGCTTTTGATGTAGCACTGACTTTGCACGCGGACCACGAGCTGAACGCGTCGACGTTCGCGGCCAGGGTCGCCGCCGCCACACTCACCGATCTGCACTCCACGGTCGTCGCCGGCGTCGCGACCTTGAAAGGGCCGTTGCACGGCGGTGCGAACGCGGAGGTGATGAAGATGTTGTTGGCCATCGGGGAGGATGCCGACGACGACCGGGTGGAGACGACCATTCGTGGGATGCTGGCTCGCAAGCAGAAAGTACCGGGATTCGGGCATCGTGTGTATCGGACCGAGGACCCCCGCGCGACGCATCTCCGCCAGATGTCGAGTGACCTGGGCGAGCAGGCGGGAAATCTGCGATGGTTCGAGATGTCGCAGCGGATCGAGGCGGTGATGCGGGAGGAGACGGGCATTGCCGCGAATGTCGACTTTTACTCGGCGTCGACGTACTACACGCTGGGCATCGCGGTCGACCTGTTTACCCCTATCTTCGTGGTCAGCCGGGTAGCGGGGTGGACCGCCCACGTGCTCGAGCAATACGCCAACAATCGCCTGATCAGACCCCGCGCGGAATATACGGGCCCGGAATACCCGCAGACGTTCCTACCGTTGGACCGACGCTAGGGGCGTGTCTCTTGGACGGCCTCAGGTTGTCCGCGTCGCGTCGGCGAGGTCGGTAGAACGACCGCGAAACGCTCCACGTGTGTCTTGCCCCCGGGAAGCGCCGGATCCCCCCGGAACGCGGCGGCAGACTATAATGGCGACCCCTGCATGGACCAACGCTACATTCGCAACTTCTCTATCATTGCCCACATCGATCACGGGAAATCGACACTCGCGGACCGTTTTCTTGAGGTCACCGGCGCCTTGCAGGCCCGGGAGATGGAGGCGCAGGTCCTCGATTCGATGGACCTCGAGCGTGAGCGCGGCATCACCATCAAGGCCCACTCGGTCCGCCTGACCTATACCCCGGAGGGCGGTGTTCCCCACGTCTTGAACCTGATCGACACGCCCGGGCACGTGGATTTTTCGTACGAGGTCACCCGGGCTCTGACGGCGTGTGAGGGGGCCTTGCTCCTGGTCGATGCGTCGCAGGGGGTCGAGGCGCAGACCGTGGCGAACGCGTATCTCGCAGTCGACCAGGACCTTGAAATTATTCCGGTCGTCAACAAAATCGATCTGCCGGGCGCCCAGCCCGAGGAGACGATGCGCCAGATAGAAGAGATCGTCGGTCTTGATACGGCCGATGCCATCTTGGCCAGCGCCAAGGCCGGAGACGGCACTCGCGAGGTGCTCGACGCGGTGGTCAACCGCGTGCCGCCGCCAGCCGGTGACCCCGACGCACCGCTGAAGGCGTTGATTTTCGACTCCTGGTACGACTCGTATCGTGGTGTCACGATGTTGGTCCGCGTCGTGGACGGTGCCATCCGGCCCAAGATGAAAATTCGCCTGATGGCTCGTGGACTCGACCACGATGTCGAGCAGGTCGGCGTGTTCTCACCCAAGCCGGTCGTCATGCCGGAGCTGGGCGTCGGGGAGGTTGGTTTCGTGATTGCCGGTATCAAGACGGTAAGCGACGCCAAAATTGGCGACACGTTGACCGAGACGTCGCGCCGGACTACCAACCCGTGCGACGGCTTTACCGAGGTCAAGCCGATGGTGTTCGCCGGACTGTATCCGGTGGAAGGACATCAGTACGCCGAGCTCCGAGACGCGCTTGAGAAGCTCCAATTGAACGACGCCTCGTTCTTTTTCGCGCCGGAGACTTCGGTGGCGCTCGGGTTTGGTTTTCGTTGTGGATTCCTGGGATTGCTCCACATGGAGATCATCCAGGAACGCCTCGAGCGCGAGTACAAGATGGACCTCGTGACGACGGCGCCAGGGGTGCTGTATCGGGTCACCACGACGGACGGCGAGACGTTTGAGGTGGACAGTCCGGCAAAGCTCCCAGACGTGGGACGGATCGAGACGCTGGAAGAGCCCGTGATCACCGCGATGGTCCTGACCCCGGCCGACCACGTCGGCCCGATCCTGCAACTGTGTCAGGACAAGCGGGGGGTGCAGAAGGGACTCGAATACCTCGCGTCGAATCGCGTCATGATCACCTACGAGCTGCCCTTCAACGAAGTGGTCCTGGATTTCTACGACAAGCTGAAGACGCTGTCGCGAGGGTATGCGTCGCTCGACTATCACGTCACGGGGTACTGGACGTCGCCATTAGTGAAGCTCGACCTGTTGGTGAATGAGGAGCCGGTCGATGCGTTGTCGATTATCGTGCACAAGGACTCTGCGTATCTCCGTGGCCGCTCGCTCGCCGTCAAGCTACGGAAGCTGATTCCACGCCAGATGTTCGACGTGGCCATTCAGGCGACGGTCGGCGGGCGCATTATTGCCCGTGAGTCGGTCAAGGCGCTTCGCAAGAACGTCCTGGCGAAGTGCTACGGTGGCGACATCAGCCGAAAGCGAAAACTCCTAGAGAAACAGAAAGAAGGCAAGCGTCGTATGAAGCGCGTCGGCCGTGTGGAGATCCCCCAAGAGGCGTTTCTCGCGGTGTTGACCGTGGATGATGATTGAGACTGCTGCCATGTCATTCCAGAAGTCGACGGCCCGCGAGTATTTCGAATCGATCGTGATCGCGGTCATTCTCGCGCTGTTTGTACGCACGTGGGCGGTGCAGGCTTTCAAGATTCCGACCGGTTCGATGGAGCAGAATCTGTTAATCGGCGACCACCTGCTCGTCAACAAGTTCGTGTACGCGCCCACAGGTTCGGCGGAGCGGTCGTGGTTGCCGGTCACCGACGTGCGGCGGGGCGATGTGCTGGTGTTCAAGTTCCCGGAGGAGCCCGAGCGCGATTTTATCAAGCGCGTCGTTGGCCTGCCGGGAGAGACGGTGGAGCTGCGACAGTCCCGCGTGTTCATCGACGGAGAGCCGATCGAAGAACCCTACCTCGATCTGATGCGTCCGGGTGGGCAGGTGCCATACGACATGCGCGGGACGTTCGGGCCGCAGCGCGTGCCAGATGGACACGTGTTCATGATGGGCGACAACCGTGGAGATTCGCAGGATAGTCGGTACTGGGGCGCGCTCCCGCTGGAGTACGTCAAGGGACGGGCCTTCATGATGTATTGGTCCTACGAGTCCGCGAGCGAATTTTACCGGGACGTGGGGGTGGGGGCGACGCTGCGCCGGCTGACCGAGGGCGTGACGCACTTCTTCACCCGTACTCGCTGGGAGCGGCTGTTCATGGCTGTGCCATGAAGCGAGTGCTGACGGACGCCGTGGCTGAGGTCGGGATCTCGCAGGGCGAGCGATGGTGCGACTGATCGCGAGAGCAGGGATCGCGTTCGTCGTCGTCTACTTCGCGTGGCATGTCGGTCCGGTGTATGTCGCCCATAGACAATTCAAGGCGGAGGTCGCGGAGACGACCCGCGCAGGAACTGGTAACGGCGGTCCAGTCGGTTGCGGAGCGAGTTGGGGTTCGGCTCGATGCGGACGTATATCTATCTCGAGCTCACGTACACGCAACAGCTCAAGTTGTTTCCGACGGTCACGTATCCGTGGACATTCCGCGTCAACACCCGGGCTCTGGCCATCGCCACCCAACCGTGGAACGACGTGGACCCCTGAGACTCGCGCTGCGAACCACGGCGGATGGCGTGCTGATTCCGGTGCGCGTGATCGCACGGTCGCCGCGTACGCGGATTTCCGATGTGCGCGTGGGAAGGGTGGTCGTGCGGATCTCGGCGGCGCCGGTCGATGGCGCGGCCAACGTGGCGCCGGTAAAACTACTGGCGAAGGCCCTGGCAGTTCCGGCCGGAACCCGAGACAAAAGCGTGTTTGGTCGGGTACGTGCGCTTCTTGAATCCCCAGGTCAGGGCTAGGCCGACGAGCCTGTGGCGGCCATCGTTGGCCGCGGATGATGTTCGCGGACATTGTCCGGATTGACTCCGCGGTCCTGCCGTTTTACCACGTCCAACGCAGTGTGGAGCGTGGCAATTGAGTGCTCGAGAGACTTCTCGGCATCGCGTCGTTGATGACGCAGGTCGGCGAGCTCGCGCTCGACCTCCAGGCAGCGGGTGCGGGCCACGCGCTCGACCTCGTCGGCTTGTCCGCGTGCTTCGCGCACGATCAGTTCCGCTTCACGTTTGGCGGCCTCGCGTATTTCGGATGACGCACGCTGTGCCGCGAGTACGGTTTCGCGCGAGGGCGCTTCTCGCTGATGGCGGTCTTCCGCGAGTTGGGTGTGGAGTGCGCTCACTTCCTGGCGAGCACGCTCCGCGTTCCGCAATGCCAGCTCGAGGTCGTCGGCGGCTTCCGCCAAGAAGCTCGAGACCTCAGTCCGGTTGAATCCCCGTACCGCTGCGCCGAACTGTGCGCGACGCAGGTCAAGAGGGGTTAGTCGCATCGTCTGTCTCCACCGTGGGCCGCCCGCCACTCCCGCGTCAACGGGACGGGGTATACACCCTCCGGCGTTGAGAGGAGCCCCCGGCGCCTTCAATGTCCGCCCGCATCATTCAGGTGTGCTGTCGGTCGTTCGGGCGGACAACTGCAGCGGTGATGCGCGGCTACGATTGAGGCAGGGGTCTTGGTCCGAACAGAGCGGTGCCGACTCTGACGATGGTGGCCCCTTCCTCGATGGCGACCTCGAAGTCGTGGCTCATGCCCATGGAGAGCTGATCGAGCTGCAGGCCGCGCCCGGTCGCCGCCGCGCACTGGTCGCGCAACTGGCGTAGCTGGCGAAAGAAGGGCCGAGTCTGCTCAGGGTCCGGTGACCAGGGAGGAAGCACCATGAGGCCTCGGACAGAAACGGATTCGCACGACGGCGCGGCGTCGATGACGCGCTGCACTTCGGCGACGGACCCGCCATGCTTCGTGGTCTCGCCGGCGAGATCGACCTGGACGAGCACGTTCAGTGACCGATGCAGGTCGGTCGCCGCGCGGTCCAGCCGGCGCAGCAGCGAGACGCTGTCAACGGAGTGAATCCAGTCGAACGTCTCCGCCGCCACACGGGCCTTGTTCGATTGCAGGTGCCCGATGAAGTGCCAGGTGAGCCCACGCGCGGAGGTGGCGGCCTTCTTGCGCGCGGCCTCCTGGACCTTGTTCTCTCCCAGGTCGTTGAGGCCGGCTGATACCGCGGCCTCGACGTAGTCGACCCCGAAAGTTTTTGAGACGGCGACGAGCCGGATGTCGGCTGGCGTTCGGCCGCTTCGGGCCGCCGCCGCCGCGACCCGGTCGGTCACAGAGACGAGGTTAGCGGCAACGCGAGGTGCGAGATCCATGGCGGCCTCGAAACGGGCGATCAGCGATCCAACGTCTCCAGGCGGCGTCTCGCGTCCTCTGCAAATTCGCCCCCTGGCGACGCACCGAGGTAGCCGGTAAACGCAAGATGGGCCGCCGACGGGTTGCCGGCGACGTCATGCGCTCGGCCCAGCCAGTAGTGGGCGTCGACAAGCGTGGGGTCGGCCGACACCGCGCTGTCGAACTGCCGTATTGCGTCCTCGGCATTACCGGAACTGAGAAATGTCTGGCCGCGAGCCAGCGTCTCACGCGCGCGGTCTTTGCCGGCCTCGATAGAGCGGACTGTGATCCGGTTGGCCTCGCTGCGTGCGTCCGCCGCCTCGTCCGGTCGATTCTGCTTGGAGTACAGGCTCGAGAGTCCGTAGTAGGCGGCGGCATAGTCTGCTCGGACGTCGAGGGCTCGGCGAAACGCGGCTTCGGCGGCCTCTAATTGTCCCTGCTGGCTGTAGGCGATCCCGATGTTGAAATGACAATCGAGGCACGAGGGCATGACGCGTAGTGCCGCTTCGAAGTGCTCGATCGCCTGGTCGACATCACCCGAACGGTTCGCCTGTACGCCAGCCTCGAAAGCGGCGCCCGCCGCCGCGCGGTCGTTGCTGGGCGCACGCAGCCAGGTGGCCGCCGCGCGTCCCGCTTCCAGGATGAAATGAACGTCGGCGGCACCGCCGGCCTGGACAAGTATGCGAAAGATCTGACTGCCCAAAGCGTTGGTTTCGGCGCTTACGCTGTAGTGGCCTGGCGGTAGCCCCGCCTGTTCGAAGCGGCCGAACTCGTCGGTCGTCGCGTCGTGGCGTGCGGCGGTCAGGCCGAGCGGTACCACGGCCACCGCCGCGTTGGGCACCGGGTCACCTCCGCTGCTGGTGACCAGGCCTCGTACCGAGCCGCTGTCTTGCGCGAATACCGGAAACGCGCCGGCCAGGAGGCCCCACACCGCGAGTAGACCCCAGAGGGGGCGTACACCGAGCTTCACGGTAACCACGGTGCCAGTCTACATGCCTTTCCGGGACAAGAACTCCTGCACATCGCCAATGTCCCGAACGATCGGCGACGGTGGTAGCGATGCCAGGAAACGCCGACCATACGCCTTGGTGAGCATCCGGGGGTCGAGGATCGACAGCACCCCGCGGTCTTGCCGGTGTCGAATGAGGCGGCCGATCCCTTGCAACAGGGTGAGGATGGCCAGGGGCACCTGATAGTCCGAGAACGGGCTGCCACCGTCCCGAGCGATAGCGTCCATGCGTGCAGCGGTGATCGGGTCACCGGGCGGCGTGAAGGGTAGCTTGTCGATGATGACGCAGCTCAAGGTGTCGCCGGCCACGTCGACCCCCTGCCAGAAACTGGAGGTGGCCAGCAGGACGGCATTCGGGGTCGCGCGGAAGTTGCGGAGCAGCACGGACCGCGGGGCGGTGCCTTGCACCAGAAGAGGAAACCGGCTGCTGGTTGCGATCAGCTGGTGCACGTGCCGCAGGTTCGCGTAGCTCGTGAACAAGACGAAGGCACGTCCGCGGGTCGCCTCCAGCAACGTGGTGATGTGGTTGGCCGCTGCCCGCGTGAAGTCCGGCGCGCGGGGTTCCGGCATGTCGGACGGCAGATACAGCACGGTCTGATCGGCGTAGTCGAACTCCGACGTCAGCCTGATTTCGGCGGCGTCGAGAATGCCGAGGCGCGAGCGCTGGTATTCGAACGACTCGTCTACGGCGAGTGTCGCGGAGGTCAGCACGGTGGCGTTCATCCGCTCGAGCAGTAGTTCCCGGATGATCGAAGACACGTCGACTGGCGATGCTCGCAGGAACACGCCGCGCCCCCTCCGCTCTAGAAAATAGACGAAACCGATGTCCGCCGCATCCAGGACGAAGTCAAGCTGGTCGCCGAGCTCCCGTGCACGGCGTCCGAGCGAACGGAGGTCTTCGGAGTGGTCGGTGAGGGGCGCGACCGTGTCTTCGAGCGCGCGGAGGGCGCTCGACAGCCGTCGGCCTAACTCCATGACCGGCGCCAGGATGTCAGCGGAGAGCCGCGTGCGGTCGGCTGTAGGGAGATGCCTCTGCACGGCACCGAAGAACAGCACGCTCAAGCGTTCTATCCGGTCGAGATCGGCTCGGGCGTGGTCCGCCGCGTCAGGCGTGTCAGCCACGTCGCGGTCGAGATACCGGGTGGCGTCGCCGACGAGACGTTCGAGCCGGTAGGTGCTGATCGACACGCCGAAGTACTGCGTCGCGACATCTTCGAGCTGATGGGCCTCATCGATGACCGCATAGTGGCAGGCCGGAATCACCTCGCCGTAGGCGGACTGGCGTACCGCGGCGTCGGCGCACAGCAGGTGATGGTTCACGATAACGAGGTCGGACTCGGCAGCCTGGCGCCGCATCCGCGTCACGAAGCACTCGTCGTACTGTGGGCAGTCGGTCCCGACGCAGTTCTCGGACGTGGCCGAAATCTCTCCCCAGAATGGAAGGTCGTCGGGGAGGTCCTCGATCTCCGTCCGATCGCCGGTCTCGGTCTGGCGAGCCCACTCGGCAATGTCCTCCACATACCCCTGGTCCGTCGGAGTCCGCGCTTCGTCTCCGTTGTGATACGCGTCGAAGCGATGGAGACACAGGTAATTCCCCCGGCCCTTCATGTAAGTGGCCGTGAAGCGCGCGTCCAGCGCCTGGCGAAGAGCCGGCAGGTCCTTGTAGTAGATCTGATCCTGGAGCTGCTTCGTTCCGGTCGAGAGCAAGACGCGGTGACCGCTGAGGATGGCCGGTACGAGGTAGGCCAGGGTCTTCCCGATCCCGGTTCCCGCTTCGGCGAGCAGGACACCCCCGCTTTCGAATATTTCGGCGACCCCGACCGCCATCTCACGTTGACTGGCTCGCGCCTCAAATGCCGGCAGGGCCTGACTCAGGGCGCCGCCCTCCGCGAACGCGGCCTCAACCCGTTCGGGGAGCGACGACGCGAGGATAGGGGACTCGGTGTCCTGTTGCGCGATGTCCATGTGGTCTGAAGCCCTACCGCTCTACCGACGTCCGGACCGGCTATCCGGTCATGCCGGATACAGGGGAAACCGGTCGCACAGCGTCTGTACCTCCGCTCGCACCATGGTGCCCACCGCCGCGTCGTCCGGGTCAGCGAGAACGCGAGCGATGAAGCCGGCGATCATGTCCATCTCCGGTTCGGCCATACCGCGTGTCGTGATGGCTGGTGTGCCGATGCGGATACCGCTGGCGACCATCGGCGGGTTTTCGTCGAACGGGATCGCGTTCTTGTTGACGGTAATGCCCGCCTTGCCCAGGGCCGCCTCGGCTACTTTGCCGGTGATGCCTTTTGAGAAGACGTCGACCAACAGGAGGTGATTGTCCGTGCCGCCGCTGACGAGTCTGAACCCGGCATCGACGAGAGCTGTGCCAAGCCGCGCCGCATTCGCGACTGTCTGGCGTTGGTAGTCCACGAACGCCGGTTCCGACGCTTCCTTGAAGCACACCGCCTTGGCGGCAATCACATGCATCAGCGGGCCGCCCTGCACGCCGGGGAACAGTGCCCGATTGACGGCCTTGGCGTGTGCCTCTCGGCAGAGCACCAGACCTCCTCGTGGGCCGCGCAATGTCTTGTGTGTCGTGGTCGTGACGATGTCGGAATGCGGGACGGGGCTGGGGTGGACCCCGGTCGCCACGAGGCCGGCAATGTGCGCCATATCGGTAACCATGACCGCGCCCACGTCGTCCGCCACCTGGCGGATACGGGCGAAGTCGATGATGCGCGGATAGGCACTGGCCCCGACCATAATCATCTTGGGCGTGTGCTCGCGAGCCAACCGCTCCAACTCGTCGTAGTCGATACGCTGGTCGTCCCGGCGCACTCCGTACGGCACGATGGTATACAGCTGGCCGGAGAAGTTGAGTGGGTGACCATGCGAGAGGTGCCCGCCGTGCGCCAGGTCCATGCCGAGCACGGTGTCGCCGGCGCGAACGAGCGCGAAGTAGGCAGCCATGTTCGCCTGTGCGCCGGAATGCGGCTGCACGTTCGCGTGGTCGGCGCCAAAGAGCGCCAACGCCCGTTGGATGGCCAGCGACTCGGCGACGTCGACATGCTCGCAGCCGCCGTAGTACCGACGGCCGGGATATCCCTCCGCGTATTTATTGGTCAGCACCGAACCGGCCGCCTCCAGGACGGCCCGGCTCACGAAATTCTCGGATGCGATCAACTCGAGACCGGTGTTCTGTCGCGTCGTCTCGTCACGGAGGACGACCGCAATGGCGGGATCGCTGTCTCGGAGGGGCCGCTGGCGTGGGCTCACCGGGCTGTCGGTGATCGGAGGCATGACGTCCTTTCGCAAAATTAAAGGGAGGAGGAGTGCGGGGTCGACGCCCGCCGGGCGGTAAATCAGCCCAGATTCTACTATACGCGCGTCACTGAATCCGGTCGGATCGAGCCGTCCGGATCGCGTGCTATAGTGCAAAACATGGCCGAAAATATCTCTTTTCCGTCGTCCCCCGCCGACGGCTTCGCCGACGCGTACCCCGGTTCTCGGAAAGTATTGGTTCCAGGTGACCGGGTCCAGGTCCCGATGCGCGAGATTACGCTATCGGGCGGGGAGCCGCCGGTCCGGGTGTACGACACGAGTGGACCCCACGGGGGAGATGTTCGAGAAGGATTGGCACCCCTCCGCGCGCCATGGATCGCCGGTCGAGGCGGCATCGTGGAAGAGCCGCGGACGCCACGGAAGGGTCAGACGGCCCCGGCCGGTGCGGCCGCGACGCGGCGAGGGACGAACGGCGTCACCCAGTTGCACTACGCGCGGCGTGGGACCGTGACGGAGGAAATGGAGTTCGTGGCGTTGCGGGAGGGCTTCGAACCGGAGTTCGTTCGTGACGAGGTGGCCCGGGGGCGCGCCATCATTCCCGCCAACATCAACCACCCCGAGCTTGAGCCGATGGCGATTGGCCGCAATTTTCTCGTCAAGATCAACGCCAATATCGGGAACTCCGCCGTGTCCTCTTCGATCGAGGAGGAAGTGGAGAAGCTCCGCTGGTCCACGCTGTGGGGCGCGGACACCGTCATGGATTTGTCGACAGGGCCGAACATTCACGAGACGCGCGAGTGGATCATCCGCAACTCTCCGGTACCGATCGGCACGGTGCCCATCTATCAGGCCCTCGAAAAAGTGGATGGCCGGCCGGAGGAGCTGACCTGGGAACTGTATCGTGACACGCTGATCGAGCAGGCTGAGCAGGGGGTCGACTACTTTACCGTCCACGCCGGAGTTCTGCTGCGATACATCCCGATGACGGCGCGCCGGGTCACGGGCATCGTGTCTCGCGGCGGCTCCATCATGGCCAAGTGGTGTCTTGAGCATCACGAAGAGAACTTCACATACACGCACTTCCGCGAGATCTGCGAGATCATGCAGGCGTACGACGTCTCGTTCTCATTGGGTGACGGTCTGCGCCCGGGCTCGATCGCCGACGCCAACGACGAGGCCCAGTTTGCGGAGTTGCGGACTCAGGGTGAGCTCAACCGCATCGCGTGGGAGTACGACGTGCAGGTGATGAACGAGGGACCCGGTCATGTCCCCTTGCACCTCATCAAGGAAAACATGGAGAACCAGCTGGAATGGTGTGAGGAGGCGCCGTTCTACACCCTGGGTCCCTTGACCACCGACATTGCGCCCGGCTACGACCACATCACGTCCGCAATTGGGGCGGCCATGATCGGGTGGTACGGGACGGCGATGCTCTGCTACGTCACTCCGAAAGAGCACCTCGGGTTGCCCAATCGTGACGATGTGAAGGCGGGGGTCATTGCCTACAAGATTGCCGCGCACGCGGCGGACCTCGGGAAAGGTCATCCCGGGGCGCAGGCCTGGGACGATGCGTTGTCCAAAGCGCGGTTCGACTTCCGCTGGGAGGATCAGTTCAATCTCGCCCTGGATCCGCAGACAGCGCGTGCCTACCATGACGAGACGCTACCGGCCGACGGGGCCAAGGTGGCGCATTTCTGCTCCATGTGCGGTCCCAAGTTCTGCAGCATGGAGTTGACGCAACAGGTGCGGGAATACGCGGCCGGACAGGGCCTGGGAGAGACCGACGCGTTGCGCGTGGGGATGGAAGAAAAATCAGCAGAGTTCCGCAAAGAGCGTGAGCTCTACGTCACCGCGTCCACGGAAGAGCCGGTCAGCGCCGGGCCTGTTCCGGGAGCGCGGGAACAAGCTGGATGATAGTCCTGAACCTTGCCGGTTCGCCGCCGGTCGTGTTCAGGTAGCCCTCGGAGCCGTTCCACGAGTAGTCCTTTACCGTCACACCTGGCGGGAACGCCATCTCTTCCTCTCGGAACCGTCCGACCTCAAACATGTGCGTGGCGGGCCCGTCGAACACGCGGTCACCTCGTTCGTCGAGGACGACCGCGTAGTACCTCACCATTTCCTCGAAGCTCGAGTTGGTTCCAAACAAGTAATATCGCTGGCCCCGGCCCGCATCGTAGGACGTGAGGAACTGCGCGTTCGGATATATCGGGAGGCCTAGGGTCGCTTCGGTCGGTATGTTGTCGGTGGGGACGGACGGCGCTTGCGCCGGGGCCGAGGTCAACGGTCGCGTTGGCGTCGGTGCGACCGGGGCGGATCCTTCGGTCGGGGTCGCGGGACGCGGGAACGGGCGCGGCGCCGGTTGCTGCCGCTGCGACGTTGCCGTCAGCGTGGACCCAGCCAGCGCCAGAATCACACAGCCAGTGAGGAGGCGACGCATGCACATAGGGCCATTATGCGGGCGCGATCACACTCGTGCAAGTCGTGGTCGGTGGGGGGTGCGTCCGGACTTTGGCTAGCCAGTGATGGCCGCGCGCCAGTAATCAAGCAGACCAGACAGAGTCGCTTCGAGGGGAATTTCAGGCTCCCAGCCGACCGCGCGCTTGAGGCGGGAGGGGTCACCGAGCAGCAACGGATTGTCACTCGGCCGCATGCGCCCGGGGGCCTGCTGGACAGTGACGTCCACCGCTGCGCATGCTATCAGGCCGTCCAGCACGGCTCCGGTTCGGTGCGCGGTCCCGGTGCACACATTGTAGGGCGTCGCCGGGATGCCAGCCGACATTAAAAGATGGTAGGCGCGGACCGTGTCCCGCACGTCTGTGAGATCCCGTTTGGACTCGAGGTTGCCCACAGAGAGCACCGGTGAGGCCTGCCCAGCCTCGATTCTGGCGATCTGGTGGGCAAAACTCGACGCGGCGAAGCCGAGCGATTGTCCCGGGCCGACGTGTGTGAACGAGCGGGTGACCAGCACCGCCAAGCCGTCCTGTCGAGCGGCGGCGAGGCCAACCATTTCTTGGGCGAGTTTGCTGAGGCCGTAGGGACTGACCGGACCAAGTGCTCCGGTTTCGTCGATCGCCGTATCCGACGGCTTGTAGACAAGGGCTGACCCCGGTATCAGCGTGCGCGCCTCTGGCGCGTGATCACGCAGTGCGGCCAGCAGGTGCTCGGTCCCCAACACGTTCGTGCGCAAGGTCGCGTAGCTGTTGGACCAGGAATCTCCGACGCTCGCGACGCCGGCACAGTGATACACCTGCGTGGGTTTGATCTCTGTGATCGCCTGGGAGACCGTGCGCGCGTCCAGCAAATCGACGTCGGCCCAGCGGACACGGCCGTCTCCGGGTGTCGGCCCGGCCCCAGTGTCGGCCGACCCACCCTGAGTCTGAGGGCGTCGCCAGGCGACGAGTGTCGATGAGGTGTGGCGACCGCTCAGCAGTCTGAGCAGATGGCTGCCGACAAAGCCGGCTGCCCCCGTGACCAGGATTGTTTCTGACACTAGCTGGTCTGGGTCGCTCGGTTCCGATACTGGGTTTCGTAGTACTCGCGGTAGGCAGGGTTCGCCTCCTTGATAGGCCGCCACCACCACTCGTTGTCTCGATACCACGCCACGGTGGTCTGCAGACCTTCGTCGAACGCGTGGCGGGGCTGCCAGCCCAGGGCTCGCAGTTTTGTCGTGTCGAGCGAATAGCGCCGGTCGTGCCCCAGCCTGTCCTCGACCGGTGTGATCAGGGAGGCCGGCCGATCGAGCTCGCTCAGGATCCGGTGGGTCAGGTCGAGGTTCTCGACCTCGTTGCCGCCGCCGACGTTATAGACCTCGCCGTTGTCGCCCGCGTCGATCAACAGATCCACCGCGCGGCAGTGGTCCTCGACATGCAGCCAGTCCCGGATGTTGCGTCCGTCCCCGTACAGAGGAACTGGAAGCTGGTCGATGGCATTGGTCACGAACAACGGAATGACCTTCTCTGGAAACTGCCGAGGGCCATAGTTGTTCGACGCACGCGTGATGATGACAGGTACCCCGTGCGTGGCCCAATAGCTGTAGGCCAACCGGTCCGCGCCCGCCTTGCTTGCGGCGTACGGGTTGCGCGGCTTGAGTTCGTCGACCTCGGTGCTCGAGCCGGTCTCGACGCTGCCGTAAACCTCATCGGTCGAGATCTGGATGAATCGGCGCACGCGGCCGGCCTTGCGGGCGGCGTCGAGCAGCACGAAGCTGCCATAGACGTCCGTTGTGATGAACGCGCCCGCATCCTGCAACGAACGGTCAACATGGGTCTCGGCCGCGAAGTGCACGATGACATCTGACTCCCGCACCAATGGGTCGGCCACCACGGGATCGCACACGTCACCCTCGACGAACCGATGACGCGGGTCATCGATCACATCGCGGAGGTTCTCCAGGCGGCCGGCGTAGGTCAGCTTGTCGAGAGTCGTGATCCGCCACTCCGGGTGGGCGGCCAGGGCGTAGAGGACGAAATTACTGCCGATGAATCCGGCTCCGCCGGTCACAAGCACCGATACTGTAGGCTCCGTCATCGGCTACCGATTTCCGTCTGCCCGCTGAGTATGAGCGCTGGGGGTGAGGTCAACTGCATGTGCTCCATTATTAGCGCAACTCACCAGCGCCGGTGCCCACACCAAATGCCCCGAGCATGTTCGAGAACGTCGAGAGGCCAGCCAGGGTAAACGACAGATTGAAACGCCGATCCTGTGCGACCCGTACTCGAGTGCCGAGCCCCTCGAGGTTGTACGATTGATATTCAAACGCGACGCCACAGCACTGGGCGTTGTAGTACCACACGATTCGCTGCTGAAGAAACCGCCCACCGAGAACATCGTAGTTGAACTGGTATACCCCGCCCATCGAGTCGTCAGACGTCTTCAGGTTCGTGAAGGAATTCACATAGTGGTCGAGGTTGTCGCGGACGTCGAACCCGCTGAGTCCTTCGACGAAGCGGCGCTGGCTCCAGCCCGTGACCTGCTGAAACCATCCGCCAATCTCGAGATTGGCATCAGCGCCGATCGTGCGGAATGCCCAAAACTGCGTATCGTACTCGGCCCGAAACGTGCCGGACAGGAGGTTGGTAGGATTGGCCCGCGCCGTAATCGCGACGGGGGAGAACTTGCTCGGTGCCGAACTCTCACCCTGGAAACTGGTTCGAAATTGGCGGTCGAAATTGGCGGCGTTCTCATCGGTGTAGTAGCTCTGCTCCAGCGTGACCGTCAGAATCTCCTGCGCCACCGCCGCTCCGCCGCCCTCGGCGCGCCTGGCGTAGAGGCGGTTGTTGAGTCCGTACCGGATCTGCGTGACATTGCCGACGATGGAATCAGTGCCCTCAAGCTGCACTATCTGGTCGAAGTTGTCGACGGCGGTGACTCGTTGCACGCTCAGTTGCGGTTCAATGACGTGCTTCATGCGCTCCGAGTAGCTGCTGCCGGGCGTGTCCCACACCTTGACGAACACCGGCCCGGTGATCAGCGCTTGCATGTCGACGAACGAGCGTCCGATCCCCGTGTCAACCTGCGCCCCCAACTCGTCGATGCTCTCGGTCCAGTAGGTCTGTCGCCAGGCGACGGACGAGTTCACGGTCAGGAAAGGCCATTTTGTGAATGGCACTCGCACGAGCGGGCTGACGTCGATTCGATTCAAGCCGGAATTCACTTCTTCGTCACGGAAGCGCGACCGGCGTAGCAGATTCGCGTACTCCGAAGTGAAGCCGAAGTACACCGGCGAGCCCAGCAGCGAACGCTCGGACTGATTGAACGAGACGCGTGGTCCGGAGCCGTACTGACTCGCGTCGTCCGCCCCGAAGAACGTCTCTGCGACGTCTCCGGTGCCACTAAGCGTGTAGGCGCCCCACGACCCGGTGACGTTGCCCCCGAAGCTTCGGGAACTGTTCGAGGCTTCGAACACGTTGGTCTGGTAGGTCTGCTGCACCGTGACGTCGGAAAAGTAGTCGATCTGCCCGCGGGCGGTGATCGAGTCCGAGACGCGATGCCGCGCGTTCCCTCGCACCTGGTAGCTTCGTCGGGCCGGGAACGTCGATTCGCCCGTGCCGGGGCCGAACTGGTCGGTCAGGGTGGTTTCCCGTTCGTTCAGAAAGTAGGTCTCGGCGTTCCCCTGCGAACCCGGGCCC
The DNA here is from genome assembly GCA_963934795.1 of uncultured bacterium. Classification (GTDB taxonomy): domain Bacteria; phylum Acidobacteriota; class Vicinamibacteria; order Vicinamibacterales; family UBA8438; genus UBA8438. The sequence goes on along the minus strand of CAWWAF010000002.1, from coordinate 59,769 downwards.
GCGACGTAGCGATACTCCCCGCCATATGCCTGCCCAGTCGAGGTGAAGAGGTCATGAAACAGTGTGGCGTCGTGGCTTCGGTTGATCGCCCAGAAAAAGGCATTGCTGATCGACTGGCCTCGGATGGTCGAGGCGCCGTAGGTGGGCATCAGGATGCCGGTGGCACGGTCATCCTCCTGGATGGGGTAGTACAGAATTGGGAGGTAGAACAGGGGGACTCCCTTGACTTTGAGCACCGCGCTCCGCAGTAACGCGTACCGGTCCAGGTTCATCGTGACTGAACCCGCCTGGACCTCCCACCGAGGTGTCGGTTGGACGCACGACGTGAAACCGCCGCGTGTGAGCTTGTAGGTACGAGGACCGGTCTTTTCCATGAGCTCGCCCCAGAACTGCATTTCCGGTTCTGAGGTGCCGAACATGCTTGGGACCACGTCCTCGACCAGGAGGTTCGAGCCGCGCGCATCGAAGAACGTCCCCGTGAAATCGTCGGCGTTGAATTCGGCCCGCTCGGCGGCGATCCGAGCGCCACCCGACATGAACACGACGCTTCCGGTTGCGACCAGTCGTGATTCGTCTACGTAGAATTCGATTCGATCGGCGAAGAACTCCCACGCGTTGTCGCCATCGCCACCGCTCAACTGGGCATCGCCTATCCACAGGATTAGGTTCCCGTCCTGCGTCATCTCCATGCTGCGTTGTTCGGTGATGGAAGACGGCACCTGGGCGCGCGCGGTGCTGGCCGTCGCGGCCACGACGAGCGAGCAGAGCAGAAGGAAGCGAGTCATCCGGCAGGCGGGAGGTTGTCGTCGAGGGTCGGCAAGACGCTCAGCGCAGGACTCCCGAAGGATATCACGCTGGATACCGACCTTCACCGTGCTTCGTCGCTCCGAGTGGCGCCCAGGGATTCGGCGGTGGAGAGCACCTGACCGACGAGGAAGAGGGAGCCCGTCACGCAGACCGTGGTGTCGCGTTTCCACCCGGCGGCGACCGCGTGCCAGGGGTCCGCTTCCTCCGTCACCGGAATTCCGCCAGCGACTCGTCTGACGCTAGCGGCGAGCTCAGACGGTGGGACCGCGCGAGGCGTCTCCGAGGCGGTGCAGATGAACTCCGTCGCCGCGGGGCGCAGCGCCGCAATGATGCCGTCCGTATCTTTGTCGGCCATGGCGCCGACCACGAGGGGCAGCCCACGAGGGTAGGTTTTTCGAATGAAGGCGGCGAGGGTGGCCGCTGCGGCCGGGTTGTGGGCTGCATCGAACAGGATAGCCCCGTGAGGCTCGACCTCGACCAGGTCCAAACGGCCCGGCCATTCGACGCCGCTGAGCCCGCTGACGATCGCCTCACTCGCCACCGGGAGGCCGACACCCGACAGTTCCTCCAAGAGCCGTGCCGCACCGATTGCGTTCGACACTTGATGAGCGCCGGCAAGCCCGAGACGGAACGGCGGGTAGGTCTGTCTCGGGGTCGTGAGGCGCAGCAGCGTCCGAAAGCGGTCGCTGCTGACGATCGCCTCCGACCCCTGGTTGGCGCACACCAGGCGTGCGTCGCGCGCCCGGCAGGTATCGTCGAATATCGTCAGCAACTGGCGCCGCGTCTCGGTCGTTGCCACGACCATGCCGGGCTTGATGATCCCCGCTTTTTCGGCCGCGATCGCCTCAAGTGTGTCGCCCAGATATTCCTGGTGCTCCAGGCCGATCGGGGTGATGGCTCCCGCCACCGGCGTCACGATGTTGGTGGCGTCGAACCGGCCCCCCATGCCGACTTCCAGGACCGCCACGTCAATCGCTCGTCGTCGGAACCAGGACAGTGCGATCGCCGTCGTCATTTCAAAGAACGTGGCTGGCTGCGCCAGGCTTCCCGTGGAGACGAGATCGTCAACCCGTGCCTGGACCTCGGCGGTCTCCTGGCGGAGATCTGGCTCCGAGATGGGCGTTCCGTCCACCACGAAGCGCTCGGTCAGCGTGCGCAGGTGGGGTGAGGTGTAGCGGCCCACGCGGTAGCCCGCGGAGCGGAGAGCGGCGTCCGTCATCGCCACCACTGAGCCCTTGCCGTTGGTGCCGGCGACGATGATGCTGCGATACGACGACGCGGGGTCGCCCATCGCGGCGGTGACCCGTCCGATCGCGTCCAGTCCCGGCTTGATGCCGAATCGTCGCAATCCTGCCAGTGCCTGAAGAGGGTCCATCGTCGCGTGTTTCGTCACTCGAGCGGTAGGTCGAGGGGGCTGTCTGCAGCAACGCGGTCCGACGAGTTCGGCGGGTTGGACGCCTTCGCGTCGGCGGGGGTCACACCGAGCAACCGCAGCAGCCGCGCCAGGGTCGGCGCCAATTCGCGGCGGTCGACGACCATGTCGACCATCCCGTGCTCGAGCAGATACTCGCTTCGCTGAAACCCCCGTGGGAGACGCGCGCCGCTTTGCGCAATCACCTGCGGTGGTGCAAAGCCGATGCGCGCGTCCGGCTCCGCGACGGTGATGTCTGCCAACATCGCCAGGCTGGCCGCGACCGCTCCGGTGGTCGGGTCGGTGAGTACGGTGAGATACGGCACCCGGGCCCTGTCGAGCCGCCCCAGGGCGCCGCTGACCTTCGCCATCTGCACCAACGAGAGGGTGCCTTCCATCACGCGCGCGCCCGAGGACGCGCAGACCACGACCAACGGTCGACGCTGCGCCAATGACCGGTCGACCGCGCGGGTGATCTTCTCGCCGGCGACCACCCCCAGACTGCCACCGATGAACCCGAACTCCATCGCCACCGCCTCGATGGTCAGCCCGTCGATGGCGCCGGTCGCCGTGATCACGGCATCGCGTAGCCCGGTAAGGGCGCTGCCCTTCCGGAGGCGGGTGCGATACGGTGCCCGATCCGCGAACGCGAGCGGGTCGGTCGACGCCAGGCCGGCATCGTGCTCTATCCATCGTCCGTCATCGAGCAACGTGCGTAGTCTGGCAGCGGCGCCCAGAGGCAGATGGTGGCCACACGACGAACAGACGCGGAGCGTGGCCGCCCGGTCCTGGTCCCGCAGCACCCGCGAGCACTGCGGGCAGGTCAGCCAGAGACCCGAACTTTCCGGCCCGGTGGGTGGTTCCGGTGTCTTCGTGTGCGAGGCCATGGGGTGGCTACCGCGGCACGTAGTAGCGTGTCCCTTGGCCAATCAGGCGTACCTGCTTCAAGAGGTCGTCGATGGCGGGGTCACCCCACTCGAGGTCAATGTGCGAGGTTTCGACGACGAGGAGTGGCGTCGAGTTGTAGTGGAAGAAGAAGTGCGTGTAGGCCTCATTCAGTTCACGCAGATAATCCGGTTCCGGCGGTATGTCGCCGTTCTCTTGATATTCGCGGTCTCGCGCGGCAACCCGGCGTTGCAGGGCCTCAGTCGGCACCTGCAGGTAGATGACCAGATCCGGCGCCGCCACGTCAGCGGCGAGCAGATCGAAGAGACGCTGGTAAATGAATAATTCGTTGTCGTCCAGATTGAGGTAGGCGTAGATCTTGTCCTTGTCGAAGAGATAGTCGGACACGACCTGCTGGGCAAAGAGGCTGGACTGCCGCAGTTCGACCTGTTGGCGATGGCGTCGCAGCAGCGAGAAGAGTTGGGCCTGGAACGCCGCGCCAGGCCGTCCGGCCGCGAAGTCCGTGAGGAACGGATTGTTCGTCTCGTCACGAACCACCGTGGCCTCAAGGCGAGCGCCCAGCCTGCGGCAGAGCGCAGTTTTTCCGGCGCCGATCGGGCCCTCGATCGCGATATGGCGGAACTCCACCCTGGCGCGAGTATACCAGCCCGCCGGGCTCATCTCGGTCTCCCACATCACGCGAATGCGGACGGGTCGCGTGATACGATGCGTCGGCGGCACCCGCCGTTCCAACCGATTTTCATGACTTCCGCTCGGTCCACCGGCGTGGCGTGTGTCCTGCTCGCAGGACTCACGTTTGTCGGATGCTCTGCGATGCCACCGCCGGTGATCCTGCCGGACGCACCGACGCTGGTGTCCTACGAGCAAAAATTGGCGTGGATTCTGCAGCTGGAGGACCAGCGCCTACTACGCGATCCGGCGCTACCTCCTCCTGAACCGCCGTCGTCGCCCCTCGCTCCCGTGCAGCCGGACGCCACGCCCGCGTCGGTGCAGGATGGGGTGTCGGAACCGGGTCTTCCGATGGATCCGGTGGTGCCGGTGGTGCCGGTGGTGCCGTCAGACGTGCCGGACTTGACGCGTCTCGCGCAAGATGCCAGCGCGGCAGTCCGCCGACGGGCGGTTGTGGCGTTGGGCCGGGTGCGGCTCGCCGGTGGGGTCGGGACGGTCGTGGACGCGCTCTCTGACTCCCAGCGGGAAGTGCGGGAGAGCGCCGCCTTCGGGCTGGGGCTCATCGGCGACCCGATCGCCTCCGAGCCGCTGATTGACGCGCTGCGAGACGTGTCTCCTGTCGTACAGGCGCGGGCCGCGCAGGCGCTGGCGCTGCTTGGCGCGACCGATGCGGTCGATGCGATCCAGACGATGGTCGCGCGGCATGTGACCGAGGCCTACGCCGTCGACCCGGAGGACCTCACGTATCCGCTCACCCCCCGCATCGAAGCGTTCCGTTCCGGTATCTATGCGCTGGCGTCTCTCGGGGCGTATGACGCGCTCGCCGCCACGGTACTCACGGATGAGGGGGAGCCCATTCTGTGGTGGTGGCCCGTCGCCTACGCACTGGGGCAGGTCGGCGACGTCCGAGCGGTGGGGCCATTGAGCACGCTGGTCGGCACCCAAGGGAGCATCGGCGTTGCCATGGCGGCGAAGGGGCTAGGCGCCTTGGGTGATCCCGCAGGGCTGCCCGCACTGCTCGAGCTACTCGATCTTCGGCGCCGCGACCTGCGCGTGGTGGTGAGCGCGGTGCGGGCGTTGGGTGAACTGGGGGACGTGACGGCGGCGCCGGCGATCCGTCGGTTGCTGCTTACACCTGACCCCGATCCGACGTTGTTGCTCGAACTGGTGGAGGCGCTGACGGCGGTAGGCGCCCGCGAGTCGACCGATATCATGATCGAGTTGGTAACCCATCGGTCGCCGCGGTTGCGTGGAGCCGCCGTCCGGGGGTTGGCCCAACTGGACCCCGAGCTGTTTCTCGTGGTGCTGTCCGGGTTGCCCCAGGATCCCCAGTGGGAGGTGCGCGCGGAACTGGCCCGGGCCTTCACATTGGTAGCCCCGGACGTCGCCGCATTCCGGCTCACCATGCTGCTCGACGACCAGGACCGACGGGTCATTCCGGCCGTGCTGCGCGGACTGGTTGCGGTGCGTGCGCCAAACGCGGAGGAGGTCTTGCTTGGCCACTTGTTGGATGACGATGTGGTTGTTCGCAAGACGGCAGCCGTGTTGCTCGGAGATCTCGCGTCGCGGGCGGCGGTCGAGCCACTTGCGGCCTCGTACCGGGCAGCGGCCGCCGAACCCTCCTATCTGGCTCGGGCCGCGGCCGTCGACAGTCTGGCCAAGATAGGTGGACCGCTTGCGCTCGACGTGCTCCGCGAGGCGTTGGAGGATGTGGACTGGGCTGTCCGCGTGCGGGCCGCCGAACATCTCGCGATGCTCGACCCGTCGACAGATGCCGCGACCGTCATTCGTCCCGCGCCATCGCGGTTTCCTGTCGAGGCGTATCGGGCTGAGGAACTGATTACCCCGTCCGTGTCTCCCCACGTTTTCATCGATACGGACCGAGGCACGATCCAGCTAGAACTCGCCGTCAATGAGGCTCCGCTGACCGCCGACAACTTTATGCGGCTCGCTCGTTCCGGCTTCTACAACGGACTGTTGATTCATCGCGTGGTGCCGAACTACGTCGTGCAGACTGGCGACCCGCGCAGTGACAGCGAAGGCGGACCGGGGTACACCATTCGCGACGAACTGAGTCCGCTTCCATATCTACGCGGTACGGTAGGGATGGCGCTCGATTGGGCCGATACCGGCGGTAGCCAGTTCTTTGTGGCGACGACACCGCAGCCGCAGCTGGATGGCCGCTATCCCGCGTTTGCGCGGGTCATAAATGGAATGGACGTCGTTGACCAGTTGCAGGCAGGAGACATCATCCAGCAGGTGCGGGTCTGGGACGGCGTGACGCCATCCGAATAGACGACCAGGGGGCGGTACAAAAAAAAAGGGCGACTACATCGCCCTTTCTTTTTTGGAGTCCGGAAACGTTTAACGCTTTTTCGCGCCCTTCTTGGCCGCGGCTTTCTTCACAACTTTCTTCACAACCTTTTTCACAGCCTTCTTCGCTGCGGGCTTCTTCGCTGCGGGCTTCTTCGCTGCGGGCTTCTTCGCTGCGGCCTTCTTCTTAGCCGCCGGCTTCTTCGCGGCCGCCCTCTTGACTACCTTCTTGACCGCTTTTTTTGCTGCTGCCTTCTTTGCCATTCGTCCTCCTCAACGCTGCGGAACTCAACCGTGCACCTGTGTTGAATCACAACAGGTGGCCTGAGCGTTCCAGCCTCATACTAGATGTAGATTATGGGTGAGAAATTTGAGGTGTCAAGCACAAATTTTTCACAAAAGTCAAAACACACTTCGGTATCACACCCCCGTTGTGTGTTCTATCGGTCGGACGCCTACGCCTCAGTAGGCGGCTCTAACCCGCTGGTGCGCGTCTTCTGTTTGTCGGCGTGACGCTCGACGGCCAGCTCAATGAGCCGGTCCAGCATGTCCGCGTAGGGGACCCCGCTGGCCAACCACATTTTGGCGAACATGCTGATGGTCGTGAAACCGGGATGGGTATTGATCTCGTTCAGAAAGAGTCGGCCGTCGTCGCGCCCGAGCAGAAAGTCGACCCTCGCCATCCCTGCCGCATCGATGGCGAGGAAGGCATCGAGGGCCATTCGCTTGACCCTCTCGGCCTGGTCTGGGCTCAACTGCGCCGGGATGGTCGTGGTCGACCGGTCGTCGAGATACTTCGCTTCGAAGTCATAGAACTCGCGGGAGGTGGCGACCTCGCCGGGCACTGAGGCTTCCGGGATGTCGTTGCCGAGTACCGCGCACTCGATCTCCCGACAGGGTGTTACCGCCTCTTCCACCACAATCTTACGGTCGAACTGCGACGCCAGGTCGAGCGCTGCGGGCAACGTGTCGGGTCCGGCAACCCGAGAGATGCCCACGCTTGACCCGAGGTTGGCCGGCTTGACGAACATGGGGAACTGCAGTGCCGTCGCCAGGCGCGTCGCCGTGTCGGTGCGGTGCGCCCGCCATGTTCCCCGCAAGACGACTTGGTGTCGGACGATCGGGAGTCCGCGCGCCGCGAACAGCTCCTTCATGACCGCCTTGTCCATGCCCACAGCGGCTGCCAGGACGCCGGACCCGACATACGGAATGTTGGCCAGCTCCAACAATCCTTGCAGGGTGCCGTCTTCTCCGTAGGGGCCGTGCACGATCGGGAAGATCACATCGAGGCCAAGCCCGTTGACGATGGCGTCACCGGTGTGATCGGTTCCGGCGTCACCCGACCCGCGTCGCTCAATCGTCAGCAAGGTCTCGTCACCCGGGTGCGCGACCAGGTGGACCTCTCGGGCCGCGCGTGTCCCGCGCGCCTGTTCAAGTCGGGCGTGCTGGATAGTCTGGGCGGCTGAGTCGAGAACCGGTGGCCGTTCCGCCAGTGTCCAGCGGCCATCCCGCCCGATTCTGAGCGCGACCGGCTCGTACCGATCCCGGTCGAGGTTCGCGAAGACCGAGGCCGCCGAGGCGAGCGACACATCGTGCTCGCTTGAGCGACCGCCGTATACAACGCCGACGCGCAGGCGCTTCACGAGGAGTGCATCACCATAGGTTGATTATCGAGGTGGGGAACGTGGAAGAACCTCTAGGTTCCAACGCTGTGTAGTATACGGCAGTGTCTGAACGTTGCCCTTTCCTGGTTACCCATCGAGACGGCGCCGCTCGTGCCGGTGTACTCCAGACGCCACACGGTCGCGTCCAGACCCCCGCGTTCGCCCCAGTTGGCACGCGTGGCGCGGTCAAAGCGGTGACGCATCGCGACCTCGATGGCCTTGGCGTCGAGATGATTCTGGCCAACACGTACCATCTACACCTGCGTCCCGGTGCGCCACTCATCGGACGGGCCGGAGGCGTGCATCGGTTTATTGGCTGGGACCGGCCGATGCTCACTGATAGCGGCGGATATCAGGTGTTTAGCCTTGGGGATCGCCGTACGATCGACGAAGACGGGGTCTCGTTTCGGTCTCACCTTGACGGCAGTTTGCAGCGGTTGACGCCCGAGAGTGCGTCAGACATTCAGGCGCAGCTTGGTTCGGATATTGCGATGGTTTTCGACGAGTGCTCGAGCTACCCGGTCTCGGAAGCGGGCGCGCGAGATTCGATGGAGCGCACGTTACTGTGGGCGCGCCGAGGACGCGACCGATTTCTCGAGACCAGCGAGCATCCGTCTCGTCTGGAGGGCCAGGTAACGAATGCCGGCCAGGCGCAGTTCGGTATCGTGCAGGGGGGCTCGTTCAAGGCCCTGCGGGACGAAAGCGCCCGGGAGACGGTGTCCATCGGGTTCGACGGATTTGCGATCGGTGGTTTGAGTGTCGGCGAGCCGGTCGAGGTCATGTACGACGTTGTGTCCCACACCACGCCGATGCTGCCAGAGACCGGCGTGCGATACCTCATGGGTACCGGGATGCCCGATGACCTGGTCGAATGCGTCGCACGGGGCATCGACCTGTTTGACTGCGTGCTTCCCACCCGGAACGCCCGGAACGGGCAACTACTGACCCGGACCGGGCCCCTGTCGATCAAGAATGCGCGATTTGCTGAGGATTCCCGGCCGCCGGATCCAGAGTGCGAGTGCTACACCTGCCGCCGGTTTTCTCGCGCGTATCTCAGGTATTTGTTCGTGGCCGGGGAAATGTCGGCAAGCATCCTTAACACGCTCCATAACCTACACTTCTATCTTGACACGATGCGTCGAATAAGAGAGGCTATCATGTTGGGCTCGTTCGATACGTTCAGGCAGCGTTTTCACGAGACGTTCTCTCGTCGGCCCAGAGCGTAGGCCCGAATACTCAGAAGACTATGCCTTTTGCTTTGCCTGTCGTGTTTGCCATGTCCCCTCCTGCACAAGGCGCGAGCGGGCCAGTGTGGGTGCAGTTCCTGCCCTTCGCGCTGATTCTCGCGATCTTCTACTTCATCATCTTGATGCCGATGCGGAAACGGCAGAAGAAAGTAGCGGAATTCAGGGAGGCGTTGAAAGTGGGCGACAAGGTCATCACGACGAGTGGCCTCTACGGCAGCATTACGAAGTTGAACGACCGTTCCGTGCAGTTGCAGATTGCTGACAAGGTGCGGGTCGAGGTGTCGCGCGCGGCCGTGGGTGGCTTGCAAGGGGAAGATCCTGTCGTGGAAGATGCCGCGTCAATGTAGCCCGATGTAGCCTGATGTAGAACGACGCGCCCTCACACGAGACGGTAGACAAGACACCGGCGGAATACGAGGACGCCCACAACGAGCCATGGCCAAGAATTTACGCTGGAAGCTGCTGACGATCGCCGCGGTGGTGGTTGCCGCCCTCTTCGCCGTGTATCCGCCCGAGGATTCGATCCGGCTCGGTCTGGATCTCAGCGGTGGCGTGCATATGGTGCTGCAGGTGCAGACCGACGACGCGCTGCTCGTGGAGTCTGAGACCAGCGCCGAACAACTGAACGAGCAGGCCGGTCTCAGCGGCATTACGCTCGGATCATCAGCGGCGGTCTCTCCCACCGAGATTCAAGTCGCGGGGGTGCCACCCGATCGCGATCAGGAATTTCGGACGATCGCGGATGACCTCATTGGCGTGCTCTACACCCGCGAATCTCGGCCAAACGGTGCCTACACGTTTCGGATGGAGCCCAGCGTCGAGCGCGTGCGTCGCGATGAGTCGGTGCGGCAGGCGCTGCAGACCATCGCACGTCGTGTAGACGAGTTGGGAGTCGCGGAGCCGGTGGTTACACCATATGGCGGCTCCGGTAGTGAGCAGATTTTGGTGCAACTGCCCGGTGTGGAGGATGTTGCCGGCGCCAAGGAGATCATCCGCTCGACCGGGCTCTTGGAACTGAAGCTGGTGGAGGAGGGTCCCGCGCCCAGCCGCGAGTTTCTTCTGCAGACCCGGAATGGTGTCGTGCCGGCGGACATGGAGGTGATCACCGGCCTCGACGAGTCCCTGGGTAGTGTCGGCGGCGCGCAGGTCTCCTACTTGGTGCGGCGCGTGGCGCCGGTCACGGGCCGTGACTTGCGCAACGCTCGACCCACGATCGACGAATTCAACCAGCCGGCTATCAGTTTTTCTTTCACGCGGGACGGTGCACGAAAGTTTGGGAACTTCACCGGCGCGAATCTGGGGCGGAGCCTGGCCATCATCATGGATGGTGAGGTCTATTCAGCCCCGACGATCCAGTCTCGGATTTCGGATGAGGGCAGGATTACCGGCAACTTCACGAGTGACGAAGCTGCCGACCTGGCCTTGATACTGCGGTCCGGCGCCTTGCCGGCGTCGCTTACGTATCTGGAAGAGCGTACGATCGGTCCGCAACTCGGTGCTGACTCTATTCGCGCGGGTGTGACGGCGTCGGTCGCCGGGCTGGTGCTTGTTGCGCTGTTCATGCTGGCGTATTACCGGCTGTCAGGTATCAACGCGGTCGTGGCCGTGGCGCTCAACCTGTTGATTCTATTGGCCTGCATGTCTTATGTTCGGGCCGTGTTGACGCTCCCTGGTATTGCCGGGTTCATCCTGACAATCGGTATGGGGGTCGACTCGAACGTGCTTATTTTTGAACGGATCAAGGAGGAACTGGTCTCCGCCCGCGGGGTGCGTGCGGCGGTGTCAGCCGGGTTCGACCGGGTTTTTCTGACTATCGTTGATACCCATATCGCCTCACTGATCGCGGCCGCCTTCTTGTTCCAGTTCGGGTCCGGGCCGATCAAGGGATTTGCGACGACCCTCTTCTTCGGGCTGGTGGCAAACGTGTTCACGGCCGTCTTTGTGTCCCGGACAATGTTCGAAGCGGTACTGACCCGTCGCCGAGAACCGACGCTGAGCATCTAGGGCTGAGCCTTCAGTTTTAACGCTCCCAAACAATCAGGACGCGAAACGCGCGCATGGCCATTTTCAAGAACCCCAAGTTTGATTTCCTCAAGTGGCGCTGGCCTGCGGTGGGTCTGTCGTTGGTGATCATCGCGAGCGGTGCGGTCGCAATTGCGGTGCAGGGTGGTTTGGCGCTGGGGATTGACTTCTCAGGCGGCACGATCCTCATCCTCGAGTTCGACGCGCCGGTCACGCAGGACACCTTGCGCGGTGCCATCGGCGAGGTCGTCGAGGAGAGTGTCGTTCAGGAGTCGGGCGATCCGAGCGACAACACCGTCATGATCCGCTTGCCGCAGGGTGGAGCCGAACAAGGTACCAGCCTGGAGGACGGTGCCACTGCGGTGTTGGAGGCCGTTAGCCAAAGTAGTGCCGGCGAGTTCACGGTCGTGCGTCGTGATTTGGTCGGGCCGATCATCGGCGAGGAGTTGAAGCGGCGCGGTGTGTACGCCTTCGTCTTCGCCATGTTGGGGATCCTCGTCTACATCGGGCTCCGGTTCCGGTTCAGTTTCGCGGTTGGCGCCATCATCGCTGTTGTTCACGACATCCTGATCACCTTGGCGTTGCTCACGTTCTTCGGATACGACCTGTCGCTCAATGTCGTGGCCGCCATGCTGACCATCACCGGGTATTCGGTGAACGACTCCATCGTGGTCTTCGACCGAGTGCGCGAGAATATGCGCCAGATGCGGCGCGACTCATTCGACACACTGGTCAACACGAGTATCAACCAAACGCTGAGTCGCACCGTCATTACTTCCGGCACGACGGCGTTCGCCGCCCTCGCGTTGTTTGTCGCTGGCGGCGAGGTGCTGGAGGGGTTTGCTTTCACCATACTGGTTGGCGTCGTCAGCGGCACCTATTCGACCATCTTCATCGCCGCTGCCGCAGCTATCGTGATCAGCGAACGTCGTGCTGCCCGGCGGTCTCGGCACGTCTCGGGCGGTGACCAGTCGACTTCGAAGCCCAAGCGGCGGGCGAAGAAGGCTCGCGCCCGGGCACGCGCGTAGGTGAGCCCGAGGGCACGCGCGCCAGCACATACTGCGAGATGGCCCACGCCGGGCGCTGCATCGGACCACGAGGCCGCGCGGACAGCAGAATAATGCGTACGAAACGTGCGACGCGTCTAGCTGCGACTCAGGTCGGCCAGCGACGGCTTTCGTGCACCCCCACGCACCTCTGTCCGCCCTGTCCATGGCGTCGTCGGCAGCCGGTGTCGCGTGCGACGTCCCTCCAGTGACCCTTTTTCAGGCGGCGGTGCTCGGGGTTGTGCAGGGGCTGACCGAGTTTCTTCCCGTGTCTAGTTCCGCGCACCTGATTCTCGTCCGCGATCTGCTCGGGTGGGATGCAGGCGCAGCTGAGATACCGTTCGATGTGGTATGTCATCTCGGAACGCTGCTCGCGGTGGTGCTGTATTTTCGATCCGATGTGGCGGCGCTCATTGTCGCTGGTCCCCAAGCGCTGATGGGGCGCCCAGGCGAGATGCCTCGCCTGGGCCGCCTGATCGTCATCGCCACGGTGCCGCTGGCGCTCACCGGGTGGCTCTTTGCCGACGTCATCGAGCGGCTGCGCACCCCGGAAGTGGCGGCGATCGCGCTCTCGCTCGGCGCAGCGGCCATGTTTCTGGCGGAGCGTCTGGGGACGAGGAGCCGCGCCGGAACGTCCTTGTCGGCGGTCGAGGCGAGCTTGCTGGGATTGGCCCAAGCCGCCGCGCTCGTACCAGGCGTGTCGCGGTCCGGCGTGGTCATGACCGGTGCATTGCTGACAGGGCTGCGGCGTGAGGAAGGCGCGCGGTTCGCGTTCTTGCTCGGTATCCCGGCCATCCTGGGCGCAGGCGGGAGAGCCGCCTGGACCCTCGGACCAACCGGGCTGGCCGATGAAACGGGGATACTGCTCGTGGGATTCGGCGCGTCTGGCGTGGTCGGCTACGTAGCAGTGGCGGCACTCCTGAGGTATCTGGTGAGCCACACGCTCAACATATTTGTGTATTACCGCCTGGCACTTGCCGCCGCGTTGGGCGTTTGGCTCGTCACCACGTAAACGACACAGCCCGGGGTAGGACCAGCGATGCAATGGATTCGACGTAGCTTCATCGCGGGGTGTTTTGTGATGGTGCCGCTCATCATCAGCGTGGCCGCGCTGGTATGGGCGTTTCGCCTGATAGACGGGGTTATGGCGCCGCTGTACACCCAGCTCCTTGGGCGCGAGGTGCCTGGATTGGGGCTGGCGACCACGCTGCTCATCGTATTCGTGGTCGGCGCACTGGCAACCAACGTGATCGGTAAGCGGGTGCTACAGCGCGGCGAATCGTATCTACTCAAGCTCCCGGTGTTTCGAGCCGTGTATGCGCCGGTGAAGCAACTGGTGGCGGCGTTTTCGCCGGAAAACGAGCTGGCGTTCAAGCGCGTGGTCCTCATTGAGGATCCAGCGGCCGGGTATGTACTCGGGTTCTTGACCAAAGAGTTCAGCCTCGACCAGGGGCGTGGGGGCGAGTCGGTGCTGGCCGTGTACGTGCCGACCAACCATCTCTACCTGGGGGACGTCCGGATTGTGCCAAAGCATCGGGTGACCTATCCGGAGCTGACCGTTCAGGAAGGCGTTCGGGTTTTCCTGACCGGTGGAATGGCGGTGCGACGAGCGCTGAAGTCCGCTCGAGCCGCCACGGAAGATGCATGCGGGTCCGACGGGGCTGGTCCCGGCGGTGCCGACCCCGTCGCTTGACAGCAGTCGACCGCGACTGTTAGCTTGTCGGGCTTTCTGATGGACGGGTTCGTCGCCATCGTCTGCGCTTGAGCCGCGTGCGTAGTCGGCGGCAACGGCGCAACGCCGTCCGGGCGACGTTGAACTGAGGGAGAAACAGGGACGGAATGGATAATCCACTTTTTTTAGTCTTCGGGTTCGGCGCGCCAATTGCGGCCGCCATCTTCGCGTTCGTACTGGCCAAGGGCATCAACCGCCGCGACGCTGGCACCGAGCGCATGCAGCAGATCGCCGCCCTGATCAGGGCCGGGGCGATGGCGTTCCTGAAGACGGAGTACAGCGTGCTCGCGGTGTTCGTCGGCGTCATGTTCGTCATCCTCGTGGTTTTTCTGCCAGGTGATGCGCTGCTGGTGGGCGTCAGCTTTCTCGTCGGCGCCGCGCTGTCCGGCGTGGCGGGCTGGATCGGCATGCGCACGGCCACCGGGGCTGCGGTGCGAACCACTGCGGCGGCACAAACCAGCCTTGCGTCCGCGCTGCAAGTGGCGTTCTCGAGCGGCGCCGTCATGGGCCTCACCGTCGTCGCCCTCGGCACGTTGGGTGTCGCGATTCTGTACTACCTCTATGGCGGGATGAGCGGTAACGGTCCGGCTGCGATCGACTCCCTCTTCGGGCTCTCTCTCGGCGCGTCATCGATTGCGCTCTTCGCTCGAGTCGGCGGTGGCATCTTCACGAAGGCCGCTGATGTGGCCGGCGATCTCTCGGGCAAAGTGGAGGCCGGGATTCCGGAGGACGACCCGCGTAACCCGGCCACCATTGCGGACAGCGTCGGTGACAACGTCGGGGACGTCGCCGGGATGGGCGCCGACCTCTTCGAGTCGTATGTCGGCAGCATCATCGCGTCCATCGCGCTCGCGTGGGCGTTGACCGCCGCGACCGCCGAATCCCTGTGGGGCATCGACAGCGGCTCGTTCGCTGCCATGCAGACAGACCTGGCCGTGTTTCCGATTCTGCTGGCCGGGTTCGGAATCGTGGCGTCGATTCTCGGCACATTCACCGTCCGGACGGACGACGAGAGCAAGGTCCAGAGCGCGTTGCTCCGCGGACTCATGGTGGCCTCGGTCATCGTCATCGCGGGCGCGGCCGTACTCATTCAGGTCACGGCCGTACCGTGGGCGGTCATGGGATGCGTGGTGGTGGGGGTGCTCTCCGGCGTCATCATCGGGAAGATTACGGAGTACTACACCGGCAAGGACATGCCGCCGGTCGCCCACATTGCGGAGCAGTCGAAGACCGGGCCGGCGACCAATATCATCGCGGGGCTGGGCGTCGGTATGATGTCGTGCGGCTATCCCGTGTTGGTCATCTGCGCGGCCATCTTCTTCAGCTATCAGTTGGGTGAGCTATACGGCATCGCCATTGCCGCGGTCGGCATGCTGTCGACGTTGGGCATCAGCCTGGGAGTCGACGCGTATGGTCCCGTCGCGGACAACGCGGGCGGCATCGCCGAGATGAGCAAGTGTGAGCCGTTCGTGCGCGAACGGACAGACGCGCTCGACGCCGTTGGCAACACCACTGCGGCAATGGGCAAAGGGTTCGCCATCGGCTCCGCCGCCTTGACCGCGCTGGCGCTCTTCTCGACGTTCCAGTCCGAAGCGGCCGCGGCGGTGGCGGCGGCGGGTGGCGCGGCTGCATTCGACAGCCGGCTTTTGTCGTTGGAACTGACCAACCCGAACGTCCTTATAGGGATGTTTGTCGGTGGGATGCTGCCGTTTATCTTTTCCGCCCTGACGATGAACGCCGTGGGGCGCTCGGCGAACGAGATGATCGAGGAGGTCCGTCGTCAGTTTAAATCCATTCCCGGATTGCTCGAGGGGACGGCCGAGCCGGATTCGGCACGCTGCGTGGCCATCTCGACCCGTTCGGCCATCAAGGAGATGATTCTGCCCGGGTTGCTGGCCGTGCTCGCGCCGGTGGCCACCGGCTTCGTGCTTGGTGTGTCTGGTTTGGCTGGTCTCCTCGCCGGAGCGTTGGTAACGGGCGTGCTCATGGCGTTGATGATGGCCAACGCCGGAGGCGCCTGGGACAACGCCAAGAAGCTGATCGAAGAGGGACACCACGGCGGCAAGGGGTCGGAGCCGCACAAGGCGGCCGTGATCGGTGACACCGTTGGCGACCCGTTCAAGGACACATCGGGGCCCAGCCTTAATATCTTGATCAAGCTCATGACGATCGTGGCGGTCATTTTTGTGCCGCTGGTCGTCGTCTGGATGCAGTAATTGTCGAATCGGTGTCTAATTACTACAAATAGCAAAGTGCACCATGCAATGCGAAGTTCCAGGCTGATTTGCAGGGCTTACGGGGACTCACTGGGCTGTCCCTCGGGAGCGTTGACACCGCCTGGGGCTCTGCATATAATCGACCCTCTCATTGAGGCGTCGGCAGCTCCGTTACGGGGTTGAGGAGGTATAAGTGGCACATCAGATGTTTGGTGAAATCTCGAGCCCGTCGATCCAGATCGGCGCTCAAAAGTGGTATACGGTGCCGGTCTCGATCCTCGCCCACGTCGCCGGGATCGGGGCAATCGTCATCGTACCGCTCCTGGCCGCCGACGCGTTGCCGACGGTGCCATCCATGATGGCGTTCGTTGCGGCACCACCACCACCACCACCACCACCACCGCCGCCGCCGCCGCCGGCCGCCGCACAAGCCGTCGCGGCGCCCATCATCGACGTGAACCCGAACGCTGCCCCGATTGAAGCCCCGGCCGAGATTGCGCCAGAGACCGGCTTCGACCTCAGCGAGGTACGAGGTGTCGAAGGCGGTATCTCGGGTGGGGTTGTCGGCGGTGTGGTCGGTGGACTCTTGGCCGCGCCGCCGCCACCGCCGCCACCGCCGCCACCACCACCACCCGCGGAGCCTGTGCGTGTGGGTGGCAACATCAGTCCCCCCGAAAAGACGAGAAACGTCAACCCTATCTACCCGCCGGTCGCACAGTCTGCCCGGGTGTCTGGTGTCGTTATTCTCGAGGCTGTGATCGGGGCCGACGGTCGGGTTACGGACGTCAAGGTGCTACGGTCGGTGGCTCTGCTCGACGAGGCTGCGATGCGCGCTGTCAGGCAGTGGGAATACAGCCCGACCATGCTCAACGGGTCGCCCGTGCCGGTCATCATGACGGTAACCGTGAATTTCCAGTTGCGTTAACAGGTTGGGTACGAACGAAGAAACTGTGGTGCGGCACGTGCCGGAGGCCCGGTGCGCCGTGGCTCGACGAATCAGGGCTTTGAAACTTAGGTAGGAGGCACAATGGATTTTGTCACGATGTGGGTAGAGATGGGCATTCCGGTCAAGTCACTCATGATCATGCTGGCGTTCATGTCAATGTGGTCGGTGGGCGTGTTCTTCGAGCGGTTGTTCACATTTACGCAGGCGGCGAAACAGTCCAAGTTGTTTGCACCGCAGGCGGCGAAGCACCTCAAAGATGGCCGTCTCAAGGATGCGATCGCCGTGTCGCAGTCGAAGAACTACAAGTACAGCCACCTTGGTAAAGTGGTGTTGGCTGGCTTGCAGGAGTATCAGTTCCAGAGCGAATCGGGTGTCGCGCTGGGCCGTGACGACGTGATTGACGCCGTGAAACGGTCGATCCAACGCGCGAGCGCATTGACAGCCGCCGACCTGAAGAAGGGTATGGGCGCGCTGGCCACCATCGGCGCGACCGCCGTGTTCGTCGGCCTGTTGGCCACGACCATCGGTGTTATCAACGCGTTCCAGGGCATTGCGGCGTCCGGTTCTGGCGGTCTGGGGTCGGTGTCGGCTGGTATTTCCGAAGCGCTCGTCGGGACCGCCGTCGGGCTGCTCGTGGCTATTCCGGCCGTGTGGTTCTACAACTACCTCACGTCCCGTATCGAGTTCTTCGCTGTCGAGATGGACAACTCGTCGTCCGAGCTCGTCGACTACTTCATCAAGAAGTCGGACTAGTGGGGTGACGGCCTGCCGCGTCACTCGCGGCAGGCCGTCCCAACAACCATACCGGGACGAGCCGAGGAGGCATACCTATGGGAATGAGTGTAGGCGGCGAGAAGGGCGGGATGAATTCGGAGATCAACATCACTCCGCTTGCGGATGTGATGCTGGTCCTGCTCATCATCGTCATGCTGATCGCCCCCCTTTTGCAGCAGGGCGTTGACCTCACGCTGCCCGAGGCTGCGAACACCGAAGACAAGCCTGAAAGCGATGAGCAGACGACGCTGGCGGTCACCGCCGATGGTCGTTTCTTCGTCGACAACATCGAGTCTTCAGAGACTGAGATGTTGAACAACGTCCAGGCTGCGCTCGAACGCAAGCTTGAGCGGGTCGTGCTGATCAAGGCGGACCAGGACGCGCAATACAGCAGCGTGATGAGCGTCCTTGACCGGCTTCAGCGAGCGGGCATTGAGAACATCGGGCTGATCACCGAGCGCAAGGTTGGCAGT
This sequence comes from uncultured bacterium, assembly GCA_963934795.1. Classification (GTDB taxonomy): domain Bacteria; phylum Acidobacteriota; class Vicinamibacteria; order Vicinamibacterales; family UBA8438; genus UBA8438. The sequence goes on along the minus strand of CAWWAF010000002.1, from coordinate 41,543 downwards.
GGCGGCGGTGGTGGCGAAGGCGCCGGCGCCGGAGGGGGCGAATAGGATGAGTAATCGTCATCACGAGGCGGACGATGTTGTCACCGCCGAGGCACCACACTCCAATGCGGACATCAATATCACGCCGTTTATCGACGTGTTGCTGGTGCTGATCGTGATCTTCCTGGCGGCGTTGCCTCTGTCGCAGCGTGGTCTCGATATCAATCTACCGCTCGAGACACGCGGCGCGCAGCAGGCGGCCGCCGATTCAAGCCAAATCGTGCTGCAGTACACCGCTGATCGCGTGATTACGATCAATCAGCAGCCGGTGGCGATTCAGCAGCTTGAGCAGCGCTTGCGTACCATTTTTGAACAACGTCGCGAGAAGACGATGTTCATTGCTGGTGCTGGAAATCTTCGGTATGGTGAGATCATCGAAGTGATCGACGCCGCGAAAGGCGCTGGTATCACCAAGGTGGGTATTGTCACCGAGCAGATGCGGCGGTCCGGCGGAGCCGACGCGCTGTAGGCCGAACGAGCGGGAAACACTGGAACCGGCGTGGCGTTCTGCCACGTCGGTTTTTTTTATGTACGACGACGCCATGTCTGTGGCTCGTGCCTCGAGCCCGGTGATGCAGTGGAGGCGCTGGGCCATAGCCCGTTCGCATGGCGGTGTCCTGAACAGCTCTGGCGTCACCCTCCCTGGACGGGACAAGGCCCCGCCCGAGGGGGGGACGTTCCACTATCCACACGTGCGGTTCGCGAGTGGCGCGGTCCGCAGCTACGAGACCTTCCAGGAGTGCGTCGATCAGTTTGATTTTGTGAGGTTCGCCGAACGGTTCGGCTGGGATCACAGCGCGTGGGACCGAAGGACCGTCGTGCAGGCCTACCCTGACAAGGTGCACGTTGTTGTCATCTTCAGCCGCTACAACGCCGCTGACGAACGACTCGCCAAATTCGACTCCCTGTATATCGTCACGCGCATTGATAACCGGTGGGGCATCCGGTCGCGGTCAAGCTTCGCGCCGTAGTCAGAGGCGAGTTAGGAAGCCGCTCGTCCCGCTCCGAGCAGTTCTGCCGATGGGTCCAATTGATCCCAGAGCACGCCTCCGAATCTGGTCAGGAGCCAGACAATGACGGCGAGGGGGATGACGGCAGTCATACCCAGCAGCGGCAGCTGCCACGCGATAAGCGGCACCTCCGCTACGCGCAATTGGAGAAACAACCAGGTGCCGATGAGGAGCCCGCCTGGCAGCAGCCCCACCGCCAGGGCCACCAGCAGTCCCAGGCCGGTCAACATCCCTTGCCCGATGTGGGCGGCCGACCCGGCACGACGTTGGCCCAACTGGATCCAACTGGGCCAGAGCAAGGCCAGCAGATTCTGGAGGGTGGCTGACAGTGCTGCGACCGCGGCCACGAGCGGTAGCAGGGTGGCCAGCCCGAGCAACAGCAAGGTGAGCTGGGACACACCGAGCGACGTGGCCAGGTCGGGCGGTAGAAGCACTGTGCCGCTGGCGCCAGGGCGCGTGGCCGCGATGCCGGCGATCAGCAGCAGGCCGCCCGCGCCCGCCGCGTAGAGGGTTGCGACCATCGCGGGTGGTACCACTTGTGACGTGAACAAGCGCCAGCCGTCGATGGGCCAGGTCCGGATGACGTCGATCCGTAGCAAATCGGTGCGCAAGTCATTGCGCCACTGGTGCCCGGCCATCAGCGGCGTGACACCCAGCCCTACCGTCCCGGCCACGGTCATGATCGCGATCAACCACGTTGGCAGCCCGGTTGACGCGACGACGACGGCCGCGACCGCGACGACGGCCGCGCCGGCGCCGACCGCCACACCAAGATGGGTGCGATGTGCCAGCATCAGGTTCTTCCACACGATGGCCGTTTCAGGGCGCCCGACGGGTCTGAGCGTGAACGGCGCGTGCAGGCGTCGACGTCGCCGGACCTTGCGAAAACGCGCTGCCGCGTCCCCCTTCGCGGCTTGCCGGCGTGACCGTTCCAGTGTGGCCTCTTCGAAACGGGTCTGCGACCGCACGACCCACTCGTTGTGGGCGATCACCAGGAGGAGCGGCCAGGCGGCGGACGCAAGCCGTCCCACGAGTGGGGCGTTGGGGACCAATCCACCAAAGGTCGGGCCGACCAGCCACCGCGTCGGCGTGAGTAGCAGTGCGAACAGGGGAGCGTCAGTTCGTAACCGTTCCAGCGAGAGGGTCCCCTGTAGGGTCGCGGCGCCGTCGGTACTGAGCTCTGAGAGCGGCGTTGCCAACGAGGCGATTCCAGATGCCAAGAGCACCCACACGCTCGCCACCACCGCCACCACCGCCGCTCGCCTGCGCCAAGCAAGGGCTCGGGGCAATTCCTGGAGACGGGCGAGCCACAGGCCGCGGCCGCGGCCATGCAAATGCCAGAGCGTCAAGAGCATCCAGACGGTGAGGAATCGCCAGGCGAAGAGGCCCGGCACGCCGCCAGAGGAGAACAACGAAATCATGAAACAGCCAAACAAGATGCCCCATTGACTGCGCAACAAGGCGTACTGGATCAGGTGTCTCCGCCGTACCGGTGCCGGCAAGAGGAGATGCAGTTCGGTTTCGCTCAACTCAAGCGACGCCTTGCCGAACGGCCACAGCCACCACAGCGACAGGGCAACCACCAACGCCAGGGCCGCGGCCGTCTCGAGTGCCGGGAGCCATTCCACGATGTTGGCGATCTGCTCGCCCAACTCGGCGGTGCGGTTGGCGCGTAGCATCGGGCGCAGCGCAAACATCGCCATCCACGCCACGCCGGCCAGCGTTCCGACCAGATACTTCGGCTGCTTCATGAGCCGAAGCCACCGCGTCACGCGGCCATGTAGCGACCGCCACATGAGAAACAGCAGGGGTGTCACGTGTCTGCACCCGTCGCCTTCATGAAGAGCGTCTCCAGATCCGCGTCCGCGTCGACGTCCGGCAACTGGAGACGAATTTCGTCGAGCGTCCCCGCGAGCACCTGCGTCCCACGGTTCACGATCAGCACCCGGTCGCAGACTTCTTCGACCAGCTGCAGCATGTGCGACGAGACGATAACCGACGCGCCGGCCGCAGCGGTATCGCGCACCGTCCGCTTCATCCGGCGCATAGCGGCCGGGTCAAGACCGGTGAGCGGCTCGTCGAGCACCAGGACCTCTGGGCGATGGAGCAAGGCGCACGCCACGACCAATTTCTGTTTCATACCGCGTGACAGCTCGCTCGGGAATGACAGACGTTGGTCGACGAGTTCAGCTTCCTCCAGCAACGTCTCGGCCCGTGTCGGTCCGTCCGTGACCCCGTAGAGCCGTGCGAACAGCGTGAGATGGTCGAGCGCCGTCAGATGGTCAAACAGGTGCGGTTCATCCGGCACAAACGCGAGTCGTTGGCGGGCCTCGATGGGATGGGTGTGCAGGTCAAAGCCGGCGATGGTGATGTGCCCAGATGTCGGAGGAATGATTCCAGCCAGACAGCGAAGCGTCGTCGTCTTGCCAGCGCCGTTGGGGCCGACCAGGCCGAGAATTTGCCCCGTCTCGACCCGGAGCGACAACCCGTCCACGGCCCGAAAACCGTCGTAGACCTTGACGAGTTGAGTGATGTCGATCATGGCGCCACTGTCATTCTCGCGTTTAGGTGAGATCTACCACGCGTGTGATACCGACGTAGGTTTTGTCTAGGCAGTCTGTGTCTATAATCGTTGATTGTCCATGGAACTAGTGTCTCATGTGCTGATGCCGTGGTTGGTGACAGGACAGTGAGACGAAGCTGGCAGCAGGAGGGATCAATGGGGTGCTACAACACGTGCGTCGTCAACGCGCCGGTCGAGCAGGTATGGGCCGCGCTTCGCAACTTTCACGACCTGTCATTTGCGCCCAACGTGATCACAAATCTCGAGCCGGTCGGCGACGCCGCCGGTGACCAGATCGGGGCGAAGCGGGTCCTGAACGGCGCGTTTCACGAGACATTGCAGAGCCTCAACGATGTGGACCGGATGGTGAAGTATTCCATCGACGATGGTCCTGAGGCGGTGTCCAGAGACCGGGTCAGCGGATACATCGGCGTAGTCCGCGTCTTCGCCGTGACCGACGGCAACGGCACCTTCGTGGAGTGGTCGTCGACTTGGCAGGATAGCCAAGGCGGAGTCAAAGAGTTCTGTGACCCGATCTACAAAGCGCTGCTCGATTCGCTGAAGGGCCACTTCGCAGGGTAGTTGCGCGAGGGGACGGTCTTTAGCGCACTCTATGTGCGACTGTGGACGTTCAGGGCGTGGGCCTCGGTGGGTATGCGAATCCATCCGGACGGCCGCGTGTGAGACTTGCAGTTTGGCGTGTTCGGCCAAACGGTTGGCCCGTCATCGGCCAGTGTATTAGCCAGTATGAGCAAGGCTGGCCGCGGTCTTGCCACCGTCGTGGTGGCCGGGGTTGGGAAAACCGGGGTCGCCGATGGCCACAGCCACCGACGACCCCCCGCTTACACGGCCGCCGCCACAGCGGACGTGAATGGAGGTGCGGGCGACGGAGCGCGGCTCGTGGTCGCCTCCGCGCCGGTGGTCAGATCTGGTCCGATCTCTTCCAGGGAATGTCGTTTCTCTGGTGCCAGTTCCAAGGCCGCGGCCGCGTCGATTCGCGCGAGCCGATCCAGGCGCCCGGCTGGCCACTGGCCGCCTTCTGGCTGGGCCGGTACCCACGCCGCCAGCGACCGCACCGCTGCGATGTTCGTCGGGGGGGCCTGTCCCCGCCTCGCCGAATCAAGCAATGCGTCGGCGCACATCACGGTGGCGTCACCGGCCTCCGCCGTCAGCCGTTTCGCCAGATCCAGGATGTGCTCCGTGGCATCGCTGGCCTCCGAGAGGACGACCAACACTAGCTGGCGCGTGCGCTTCAGCCGCCCGGCCCGAACCTCGTCTTCGATCAGCTGTAGTTTGAGTTGCCGTTGAGGGTCTTGGGCTGTCCGTTCGACGCGCCCTTCGGACTGGGTGACGGTAGCCGTCGGCCCAGGCCCCGTGGCCTCGCGGACGGCCGTCGCTTCTTCCCGCGCGTCAGGTCCCGTAGGCAGGGGCGCCATCGCCACCTGTGTGTCGTCCGGATCCACGCGTTCCGCGGGCGCCGCCTCGGTTGCGGCCAGAGCGGGCCGTCGCAGGCTGTCTATCCGGTGTTGCACTTCAAGGGCACCCGCGTGGTCGCCGGTCGCGCGGCGTTGCTCGGCCATCGCGGTGAGATGGCCGAGCGCCTCGACCAGAAATCCTTGCCGAAGCGCGAGGTCGACGAGTTGGCTTCGTGTCGATTCATCGCCTGGCGCGACCTTCAGGACTTTCTTGTACAGCGCCGCCGCTTTTGGCAAGAGGTTTCTCTCAACCAGACACTGCGCGACATGGCTGAACTGTTCAACCGCCGCATCCAGCTGTCCCGTCTGTACGTATAGATCGCCAAGGCGGTTGGCCGTGGTCCAGTCATCGGGGCGGTTTTTGAGGAGGGCGGTGTAGGCGTCGATGGCGCTGTCCACCCGTCCTTCTCTCAGCAACCGATGGGCATCGTCCAGTGTGGGTTCAACCGTCACAGTGTTCCTTCGTTGGGGGCGTCTTCACCGCCGCGGATTGCGACGCCACACCGTGGCATCGCTCACAGCTAGTTGTAGCAATATCGTGACCAAGCGGTCGCGACTGCCGATGAACCGGTCAACTGATTCGGAAATAAGGGTGTTGCGCGGTCAACCCGGAATGACTTGCGCCGGTGATCAGGCGGCAAGTGTGACGAAAATGTTCACCACTGATCCATTTTGTCAGTTCATGGGCACTGGGGTCCCATGAACTGACGCCGCCTGTTTCCGTTAGTCCCCAGGGACTAGCGAGGTCGTGCGGTTCGTCCCGTCGACCCGCCTCGACTGTAGCCGCCGGACGTGGCACGTCCGCCGCCCTGGCTCGTTGAACTGGTGCTGCCGCCGCTGCGTCGCCCTCTGGCTGATTGCACCGACGCCGTGCCCCCGTCGCTCCCTCGTCGGCGCGCCCGCCGCTCTGATACCTGTGACGGCTCCCTCGCCCCAATGCTCGAGTAGCCTCGGCCGGCGTAGGCGCGTCCCGCCGGCGCCTCCAGGCGTCGACCGCCGTTCCGGCCGTCGGTGAGCACAACCCCCGATCCATACGGGTTCAGGTAGTACAGCGAGTCGTACGCCGACCATCCGTAGTAGTAGCCAAACGGCGACGCGTAGAGTGGATACCAGTCATGGAACCCTGCCTGACCGTATGGGCCCCACGGGTCCGCAGAGGTGAAACCTCCGCCGCCAGACCCGCCGCGTGACGCTGGCCGGTCCACGTGAAACCAATCGGGAAACGAGAGGGCGACCATCAGGTCGATCACGTCACTCGGGACGCCAGCGTCGTCCAACTCGATCAGCCCGCGTCCATCGAGGTCGAACGACGCATCTGTTTCCACCATGAGCGCTTCGACGACGGGTTGTTCGGCCAGGTCCTGAGCCTCGATGATGTCGTTCGTACTGAGTTCCGTCGTCGCAATCAGGTGTGCGGCCTCGCGTGCCCGGGCCCGCAGCCGTAGTGGCAATGGGGTCGCCCCGGCATCGGTCGTCGTCGCTTCGCCGACCCGTCGATACCGGCGAACCGTCACGGCGCTTCGACCGCCCGCGTCTACGAGCTGGATGTCCAGCCAGGTCAAGGCATCGGACATGAGACCCACACCAGACACCAGGCGGTCGGTGTCGTCTTCGCAGGTCAACGCTGACCGTGTGAAAAGCCTGGCCCCGTCGGACGACCAGGTGTCTCTTCGTTCGCCGCGGCACGTGGCTTCGTCTACGGGCTGCGGCCGACCGTCCGCGTGTAGCGTCTCGACGAGTACCCGTTTGGCATCGGCGATGGTGGTCACCTCGACGGACATGCCCGCGTTGTCGCCCGTTGTCGGGTTCAGGCACACCACGACGCGATCGGCGTAGGACCGCCGATCCGCCCATTCGTCCGGCAGTGCACCGGTTTCCTCCACGAGCTGCCAGCATCCGAGCCAGGGTAGCCAGACGGAGTCGGCGGGGGCCGCAGTTTGGCCTCCGGCCGTGGTCGCGCCCAACAGGCACGCCGCAAGGGCAAGCGCTGTCACGACGGGCCGCCGGTCGCCCAGCTGTCGGAGCAGATGTGTCGTCATCGTCATGGCGATCCTCGCTGACTATCGTTCTAGAAGGCGAACTCGACGCCGCCAGTGAACTGGAGACCATCGAGATCAATGTCCTCGAATCCGACGAAGTCGTTCGACAACGGTGTCGCCGCCCAACCATAGCGCGCCTCGACGGTCAGGAACAATTGTTTGATCAGATGCGCGCTAATGCCCCCTGCTACGTGCGCACCGGCGGCCCAACCGCTCGATTCGAAAGTGTCGGAAAAGATGGAGAGATCGACGACATCGACGAAATCCCCGAATTGCGTGAATCGATACCAGTGCGCATCGACGCCGCCCGAGACATAGGGTGCCACCGCGGCTGGCACCCACGCGAAGCGGCCTACCGTGCGACCACGAGGCACCAGCCACATGCGCACGGTGGCAGACACGGGAGCCTGGGAAAACTCTGTCGTTTGCGTAATCGGGAGGTCAACCTCAAGAAAATCGCGATATTCAGAGGGCACGGTTGCACGACTGAAGCCGACCTCCGCTGAGAGATCGAACCGTCGGCTGAGCGCCCGTCCAATCGTGAACCGCGCCACGCTGCTGTTGAAGTCCCCATCCTCCACGGTCAGCAGGTCGCGAGCCAGGTCGAAGATTCCGCCGCGCTGCGAGGTGGCGAGCCAACCGCCCGCTACCCCGACGTAGGTCCTGGGCCAGTTGAACAGGAAGTCCGGCTCACGAAACTCCTGGGCCCCGGTCGGCTGCGTGGCTTGCTCGCCCGCGTCTGATGCCGCCGACACCGGCGAGACGAGCACGGCGAGGGTGAGCCCCACGGCCACGCTCGAGGACCAAGCGATGCGACTGATGAACGGATACGTGAGCGAGAGTGGCATAAGGGCCTCGGCGAGCGGAGATGACTCCGGGTGCGTAGTGGTCAATAGACGGTTCTGCAGGGATCGTACCATTCCGTGGCTGGCGCTCGTGTCGTGGAGCGCATTGGCGCGTCACTGCCCGGTGACAGTGGTGTCCGTCTGGGGTGGCGATCGGACGGCGATATAATCGGCGTTCGGGGTTCGCCGCGCTTTCTTGTGAGGAGTCTTGCCATGAAACGACTGTCTATCTGCGTCGCCCTCTTCGCCCTGTTGGCGGCCGCGCCAGCCCAGGCCCAACTCGAGAGCGTTGGGTCGCTCGATTTTCCGACGTCCGGGACCCCGGAGGCACAGGGGCATTTCCTTCGCGGGGTGGCCATCCTTCACAGCTTTGGCTGGAAGCAGGCCATCGAGGAGTTCCAGGCCGCCCAGCGGATTGATCCGGACTTTGCGATGGCGTACTGGGGTGAGGCACTGTGCTACAACCACCCCCTGTTTGCCGAGCAGGATGGCGAATCTCCGCGTGCGGTGCTCGCCCGACTGGGTGCAAATACCGCCGAGCGTCTGGCCAAAGCGCCAACCGACCGGGAGAAGGGCTTCCTGGGAGCGGTCGAGGTGCTCTGGGGGGAGGGCGAGTGGCGCGACAACCGGGTCGCCTACATGGAAGCGATGCAGCAGCTGCACGAGCGATTTCCCGACGATGACGAAGTGACGACCTTCGCGGCCGTCGCGACATTGAGCGCGGCGCGGGCCATGAACGACCGGACCTTCAGGTATGAGATGCAGGCCGGTGCCCTGGCGCTCGAGGTGTTCGGCAAGAACCCGGACCATCCAGGCGCACCGCACTATGCGATCCATGCTTTCGACGATCCAACCCACGCGCCGCTGGCGCTGCCTTCCGCGCTTCGATACGCGGAGATCGCCCCGGCGGTCGCCCACGCGCGCCACATGCCCACCCACATCTTCATTCAGCACGGCATGTGGGACTACGTATCGGACCACAACCAGAAAGCGTACGACGCGGCCCGAGCCCTCTGGGAGCCTGGGGACAGCGTCGGCGACACGGTGCATCCACTTGACTGGGGTCAGTATGGCGATCTCCAGCTTGGTGACTTTGCCAAGGCGCGGACCTGGATCGAGCGGCTGGAGATGGTGAACCGGGAGAGCGATGGGCAGGCGCGTGCGACGAACACGTTGCCGCTGGTGCGTGCGCGCTACACGGTTGAGACCGAAGAGTGGCGGACGTCTCCGATCACCGACGACTCGCCAGCGGCCGAACTCCTCGCGACTGGCATCAGTGCTGTGAAGACCGGGGATCTTGGGACGGCCGTCGAGGCCGAGGCGAAGCTGAAGGCGCTGGCCGACGACGACAGCCCCGCCAATCGCATCATGTTTCACGAGGTGGCCGCTCTCGTGCGGCTGGCCCAGGGGGCTGGTGACGACGCAGTTGCGCTCATGGACGAGGCGCTTGAGATCGTCGACGAGATGCGTGTGCCGAACGGTGCGGCGAGTCCGGTGAAGCCTCCGTACGAGCTGTATGGCGAGATTCTGCTCGAGATGGGCCAACCGGCGGCAGCAGCCGAGAAGTTCGCCGTCTCGTTGGTCCGGATGCCCGGCCGTTCACGTTCCCTGCTGGGCATGGCGCGTGCTTCTTCCCGTAGCGGCGACTCGGTGACGGCCGTCGAGGCCTACGCGCGATTGCTCTCCAATTGGGAAGGACGCGCCGACATGCCGGGCTACGACGAAGCCACTCGCTTCGTGCAGCAGACGAACGAGCAGTAGCGGCAACGGGGCGAGGCGCCAGAGTCTTGCCCCGTGTCGCGACCGCGCTAGCTAGAATGTGAGACACCATGATCGCGCTACGAAACCTGGAAAAATCGTACTCACACGGTGTCAGTAAGACGTTCGTGCTGCGGCAGATCGACCTCGATGTGAAGGAGGGAGAATTTCTGTCGATCATGGGGCCGTCCGGGGCTGGCAAGTCGACGTTGCTGCATATTCTGGGGATGCACGACAGCGCCTGGACCGGCGAGTTCGAGTTTCACGACGGCTGGGTCGTGAAAGAGTAGGGGGCTTTCATCACCTCCGTGACTTCAGACGGCGGCCCCGACGATTCTCGGAATCCGCGCTACATCCTCATCCTCGCGATCGCCGCGGGTCTCATTCTCACGATCGGGTGGGTGCTGAAACCCGGGGAGCTTGTGTTCGAGCCTGTCGGGGCAGGGTCGCAGGCGGAGCTGAGTCGACTGCCAGCGCTCACGCAACGCCGCGAACTCGAGGAAATGACCGAATTCTTCGGCGAGTTGGCGGCCGACCTCGCGCCCGGGTTGGTCAGGCTCAGCAGTGCTGGCCGGAGCGGTGTGGTCTGGAGCGAGGATCGCGTGGTGACGGCCCGTCTCGCCGACCGGTTCCCAGCCGCCGTCACGGTGGCCGCCAGTGGGGGCGACGTCGGCGCGTATACCAACGTGTCTGGGCCTCATCTCCCGCTGGCCGGTATGCGCACGCCACAACTGGACGGCCGGGCCCCGGCCCCGCGTCGACGCGCCGCTGGTGAGGTCGAGACCGGCGACTGGATCTTGGCGGCCTGGCAGGCCGAAGCGGCGCTCGCGTTCGCGCCTGGCACGTCTCTTGGCACCGCGACTCGACCGTGCGGGGATCAGCGGGTCGAGGAGGTTGTCACCACGGTCCCGATTCAGCCAGCCATGCTTGGGGGGGGCGTCTTCGACCTTGACGGAAATCTGCTGGCCGTGTTGCTTCGCTGCGATGGACACGATATCGCGGTCAGTGCGGCGAGTGTGACTGACCTCCTCGTCGAGGGAGAGACTCACGAGAGCCGCCTGGGCGCGCGTTGGGGAGTCAGCGTCGAGGGGTTGCAGCCGGCTGAGTCGTTTCATTTCGGGCTGGGCGACGGTCTCATGGTGCGCGAACTGTGGGAAGGCTATCCGGCCGCGGCGACCGGGTTGCGGCCGGGCGACATCCTGCTGTCTCTCGACGGCGCCCTGCTGGAGTCGGTCGAGGATCTCCGCATTCTGGAAGGCGACGAGGCGCCCAGTCAGGAGATATTCTGGCTGGAGGCCCGCCGGGGCCACGACAGGGTGACCATCGCGCTACCGGCCCGTGCCATCGATGCGCGATTCGATGCGCCGGGTCCGCATAGCGCCGGCCTCGTCTGGGAACAGCCCGCGGCCGGGTTTCTGGTGGCGTCGGTCGTGGCCGGTAGTCGCGCAGCTGAGGCCGGGATTCTGCCGGGCGACCGACTCGTGCGCGTCGATCACGGGAAGCCGGCCAGTTTCGAAGACGTCCAGGCCGTGCTCGCCGATGACCGGGTTGAGCCGGCGTTTGTGGAACTGGCCAGGGACGGTCGCGTCCGGGGCGTGCTGCTCCCGTGACCAGCCTGGGGCGTCTCCTGGAAGCTGGGTGCCACCATCAGCGAGGCCCGCGCGGTCATGGATGAGCTGACGTCGCTCGGCCTGATTCTCCTGATCGCGTTGCTGGCGGGGCATCTCGTGCGCTACGCCCGCGTGCCGGAAGTCACTGGCTATATTTTGGCCGGCGTGGCGCTCGGGCCGTCAGTTCTGGGCTGGGTCAGTCACGAGAACCTGGCCGCGCTGCAGGTGCTCAGCGAAGTGGCGCTCGGGCTGATCCTGTTCTCCGTGGGGTCAGTCTTCGAGTTCTCGCTGTTTCGCCGGATCGGTCGCAACGTCCTCTATTTGACGCTCTTTGAGTCCGTGCTCGCTGCGTCGCTGGTGACCGGCGGGATGCTTGTGCTTGGTCAACCCTGGCAGATCGCAGGGTTACTTGGCGCCATCGCCATCGCCACGGCGCCGGCGTCGACGCTCATGGTCATCAGGGGGGTGGACAGCCGCGGCCCACTCACCGATACCTTGCTCGGCATCATCGCCGTCAATAACCTTTTTTGCATTACGGCCTACAGCCTGGTAGCCGCTCTCATCGACCTGACCACCGGCCTGGGTGGCTCGTTCTTGTCGATCCTGTACCGGTCGGTGTTCCCGTTGGTCTGGCAACTCTTCGGCTCGGCCGCGCTCGGTTTCCTGGTCGGGCTGATGCTGGCCGGGTGGTCCCGTCAGGTCCGTGAGACGGGCGAGATGCTGATTTTGCTTGCGGGCTCCATTCTGTTCTGCGTGGGGGTGTCTCGTGCGCTCGACCTCTCGCCCCTGGTGGCGAGCCTGGCGGTCGGGGCCACCATGGTCAATCTGACGACGCAGAGCCGGCGGCTGTTCGGTACGCTCGCCAACACGGATCCCCCCTTCTATGCCATCTTTTTCGTCATCGCGGGCGCCGACCTGGATGTGTCATTGGTGCCGACCATGGGGGCCGCCGGTCTCCTGTATCTGATGGCGAGAGCCCTCGGAAAGCTGGTGGGCGCCCGGGTGGGAGCGCAGTGGCTGGGGATGCACCCGTCGGTGCGCCGATATCTCGGTTTGGCGTTGCTGGCCCAAGCCGGGCTGGCCGTTGGGTTGACGCTGGCGATAGACGACCGCTATGCGGCGTACGCCCCGCAAGTATCGACGATCGTGTTGGCCTCGGTGGTGGTCTACGAGATGGTGGGACCGATTATGGCGCGGTTTGCCCTGGTGCAGAGTGGCGAGGCGGCGGAGCGCCGTGGCCCCGACGGGTCCTCTGGCCGGCAGGGTCTTGGCGACGCTGAACTGGAGATGTGACGTGACGCTGACCGGGAAGCACGCACTGCGGCGGATGGCCGACTTTGATCTGACAGACACCCAGCGTGCGGTTCGCGCGGCGGTGCGCGAATTTGCCGAGCGCGAAATCTTGCCGACCGTCGAGCAACATGAGCGTGAGGGACGCTATCCCAGGGAGATCATCGCGAAATTGGCGCCGCTTGGTTTCCTGGCGCCCTTGATTCCCGAGTCGTATGGCGGTTCGTTCAGCGACGTCGTGACATACGGCATCGTGTGCGAGGAACTGGCGCGCGTTGACTGGGTGGTGGCCTCGGCCGTGTCCGTGGCCAATTCGCTCGTCGGCAGCTCGATTCTTCGATTCGGCACTCCCGAGCAGTGCCAGCGATGGCTTCCGCCGCTCGCCAGCGGGGAGATGTTGGCGTCGGCTTGCCTGACAGAGCCGGACGGTGGGACGGACCTCGCGGCCATGAAGACGCGGGCGACACGCACGAGCAGCGGGTGGAGCCTCAGCGGAAGCAAGGTCTTCATCTCGCACGCCGCCGAGGCCGGTGTCTTTCTCGTGGCGGCGACTGTCGATCCGGCTCAGGCGCATCGCGGGGTGACGATATTTCTCCTGGATCCAGCGGCCAGCGGCATTGCCAGCCGCCCGCTGCCGATGCGCACCCTCCAGCGCGACAACGTGGCTGAAGTGCACTTCGATGGCGTGGCTGTGGGTGACGACGCGGTGTTGGGCGAGGTGGGCCGCGGTTTTCCGATTCTCGGCGCGGCCCTCGACACCGGGCGTTTCTCTGTCGCGGCCCGATGCGTGGGGCAGGCGCAGCGTGCCGTCGACCTGACGCTCCCCTATGCCACCGAGCGCCGGGCGTTCGGGCAGGCCATCGGGGAGTTTCAGATGGTGCAGCAAAAGATCGCCGACATGATCTGCCGGACCGAAGCGGCCCGTTCGCTCGTCTACCGCTTGGGACGGATGAAAGACGCCGGCATCGAGCGGTGCTCGATGGAAGCCTCGATGGCGAAGCTGATGGCCAGCGAGGCCGCCACGCAGAACGCACTCGACGCCATTCAGATACACGGCGGATACGGATTTTCTTCCGAGTACGAGGTGGGGCGATTGCTCCTTGAAGCAAAGACGCTCGAGGTTGGTGAAGGCACCAGCGAGTTGCATCGCAAGCTGATAGCCGAAATCGGTCTCGGGCTGCGGTAGTGTCCCGGATGGGTGCCGCCGCGCGGCGCACCGCGTCGACTGTGCGCAGTGGACCGGCGGTTGTTGCAATCACCGCGCACGGGCACCATGATGGTCTGAATTGACGTGGTTCGGGTGTAGGCCCGAGGAGGAAGAGTTATGGATAGGCGGTTAGCAACGGTGGCTCTGACGGTGTGCGCGCTCGTGGTGATTGGCCTCGAACCCGCGTTGGCACAGACGGGACGCTCGACGGTGCCGCGCACCGCTGACGGCAGACCCGATCTGCAGGGTGTCTGGGATTTCCGCACGCTGACGCCGTTACAGCGTCCGGCGGACCAAGGCGAGAACGCGGTGCTGTCGGCGGAAGAGGTGGCCGAGATCGAGGCACGAGCCGCGCAGAGCGTGATCGATGCGGACCGACCGAGCGAGGTGAGGACTGAACCCCTCCCGGTGGGTGCCGCGGTAGGCGGCTACAATAATTTTTGGTTTGATCGTGGTGCCGGTGTGGTCGACGACAACCGGACATCGCTGATCGTCTCACCCCAGACAGGTCGAGTGCCGCAGTTGCAGCCAGGACTGGACATGGTGGAATTGTCGCTTGGTGAGGACATCGCTGGGACGCGTCCAGTGCGGGTTCGGGCGGCTGGGATCGGCGCCGACAGCTGGGAGGACCGTGGTCTGGCCGAGCGTTGCCTGCTCGGTTTTAACTCCGGCCCTCCGGTCGTGCCGGCCGGCTACAACCAGAACCTGCAGATCTTCCAGACCCCGGACCACGTCGTCATCTTGCACGAGATGGTGCACGATTCCCGGATCGTGCCACTCGATGGGCGGCCGCATCTGCCGGGTCACGTGCGCCAGTGGATGGGCGATTCCCGCGGCTACTGGGACGGCGATACGCTGGTGGTCGAGTCGAAGAACTACACTGGCAAGACCTCCAGCTTCAGTCCCTCAGTCACCACGGCCGCCGGCGACGGGACGACCCTCAATCTCACCGAGCGTTTCACGCGTGTCGCGGACGACACCATGTTGTATGAGTTCACCGTCGATGACTCGGCGACGTTTACCGCGCCCATCACCGCGCAGATTCCCATGAAGCGAGGTGAGCCGATGTTCGAGTACGCCTGTCACGAGGGGAACTACGGACTACCCAATATCCTGGCTGGGGCGCGCCAGGCGGAGAACGCGAGTCGGTAACGCGCCCGTCAGGTGCCGCAAAAGGTCTGGTGGACCACCTGCTCCGGTGCAGGGGCGCGCGCGTAGCGCTCGTGCTCGGGTTGGTCGTCGTAAGGGGCGTCCATTACTTCGACGAGTGCGTCCAGGGGGCCGAAATCGGCGCGGGTTGTCGCTGCCGCAATGACCTCTTCCACGAGATGGTTGCGTGGGATGAACTGCGGGTTGGCGGCGCGCATCAGATCGCGTCGTTCGGCCATGGCGCAGGACTCTGTGGCAAGACGCTCGCGCCAGCGGGCTAGCCACGTGTCGAAGGCCGAGGATTCCCTGAAGAGGCGGGCGACTGGGGTGCGCGCCGTGGAGGGGTCCTCAAGCGCGTTGCACAGGCCCCGGAACGTCAGCGTGAAATCCGCACCACTGTCGGCCATGTGCTGGAGCAGTGTCTCGGCGAGTGCCCCATCGTTGTCTCGCGCCTCGGTGAGGCCTAGCTTGCGCCGCATCCCGTCGAGATAGACGGCGTCGAAGTGAGTCTGGAACTGCTCGAGCACCTCCGTTGCGCCTGCCACGGCAACCGCTTCGTCGTCCGCAAACAGGGGCAGCAGGGCTCGGGCGAGGCTCTGGAGGTTCCACTGGGCGGCGCTCGGTTGGCGACCAAAGGCGTAGCGGCCCATGCGATCGATCGAGCTGAACACCGTCTCGGGGTGATAGCCGTCCATGAACGCGCACGGCCCATAGTCGATCGTCTCTCCGGCGATTGAGGTGTTGTCCGTGTTCATGACACCGTGGATAAAACCCACCAGCTGCCACTGTGCGACGAGCGCCGCCTGGCGCTCGGCGACGCCGCGAAAAAATGTCAGATAGGGCTGTTTCGCGGTAGCCGCCGCCGGGTCGTGCCGGGCGATGGCGTAGTCGGCGAGTGTCCGCAGCGCATCGTGATCGCTCCGACCGGCGAAGAACTGGAAGGTGCCCACTCGGATGTGGCTCCGCGCAACCCGCGTGAGCACGGCGCCGGGGAGCAGCCGCTCTCGGACGATCTTCTCGCCTGTGGTCACGGCCGCGAGTGCCCGTGTCGTCGGCACGCCAAGGCGGGACATGGCCTCACTGACGACATACTCTCGTATCACGGGGCCAACACCGGCTCGTCCGTCGCCGCCGCGCGAGAATGGCGTGGGTCCCGCTCCCTTCAGCTGTATGTCGCGGCGGACGCCGTCGCGTCCGATGACCTCGCCAAGCAGAATGGCCCGCCCATCGCCCAGTTGCGGCACCCAGTGTCCGAACTGGAAGCCGGCGTACGCCATGGCCAGCGGCTCGGCGTCCGGTGGCACCAGATTGCCACCGAGCATGGCGACGCCCTCCGACGTGCGGAGCGTCGCGGGATCGAGACCAAGTTCGTGCGCCAACGACTCATTGAGCTGCATGAGTTGGGGGTTGGCGACGGGTGTTGGAGACACGTGCGCGAAAAAGCGCTCAGGGAGTCGCGCGTAGCTGTTCTCGAACGGGAAGGGCGCGTCGGGTGTGGTGGCGATTGGCACGTCGGAGTCTAGGGACTATATCAGGCACCTGGCGGGAACCATGACAGCGTTCGTATGCCTGAGCGGCTCGGACACTGTGCGAGCACCGGAGTGAATATTCTGCGGTCCGCCCACGTATCGGTCAGCAGATCGTGCACATGAACAGGCGTAGCATAGTGGCACACACGAGGCAGTGACTGACGACGAGGTCATCGGCGAAGCGTTGGCGGGCACGCAGCGCGCCTATGCCGCGCTCGTGGATCGATATGAGCGCCCGGTCTATCGCTTGATTGCGCGTCTCGTTGGCAACCCCTCGGTGGCCGCGGAACTCGCCCAGGACACATTTCTCAAGGCGTTTCGCCGGCTCGAGTCGTTCGACCGAAGCCGCGACTTCTCGCCCTGGATCCTTCGCATCGCGCACAACACCGCGGTGGACGCCCTTCGGCGAGATCGTCTGGAGAAGGTTGAGGTTGGACACGGACACGCTCAAGACGGGGTGCTCCTCGCCTCGAGCTCGCCTGGCCCCCACCGGCGAACGGAGAACCGGCTGATGCTGCCTGACCTCTAGGCGGGGCTGAGACGTCTGCGACCCGACCATCGCACGGCGTTGCTGTTGCGTGTAGAGGGTGAGCGGTCGTGTACGGACATCGCGTGTGTGATGGGCGTGGCCGTGGGGACAGCCAAGAGCTATGTGCATCGCGCGCGGCGCCAGTTGGCCGACGATTTACGGGGTGCCGGGTGGGGCGGTGCAACCGACGCACCCGGACCACGTAGTACATAGGGAACCGCGGAACTGTTCGCGATCGACTGATGGACACCGACTCACTAGCCGCTTCGACTGTCCTCGCCTGGCTTGACGCCGAGGACGGGGCAGACGACGCTCGTTCCGAGGCCGCGCTGCGCGCAGTTCTTGGCGGACTGCCAGAGCCGGTTCCACCGTCGCACTTTCGTGCGCACGTATTGTCGGCCGGGGTGCGCGAGGGTGTTGTCCCGGCGTCCACCCGAGGCTGGGCCGAGCGCCCGGCTCGAGTTGTGGTCTGGTCTCTGACCGCCCTTGCTGGTGCCGTGGGAGTGGCGGTGTGGTTGGGCCCCGTGATCCTGCGTCAGATGGTGCGGTTGTTGAACTTCTCAGTCCAGGGGTTCGTCTGGATCGTTGGGGGCCTTGAAGGAGGCCTCGATGTATGGAGTTTGTTGGTCGAGATTGGCCGGGCGGTCGGCGCAACCCTGACGACGCCCCAAGTCAGCGGCGGCGTGGTGATGATCGAACTTGTGGGCATCGTGGTGTTGTACGCATTGCTTCGGATCCTCGCGCTCGACAGGGAGTCGACGCGATGACGCCGATGGTGGACACATGGTGGGGACCCAACAGCGGGCCGATGAGTGCCAGCGCGGAGACGGCGCGGTGAGGAGCCGGGTCTGGCACCCGCAGACCGGCGCTCTCGCCGTGGCGTGTGTCACGCTCGCGCTGGTGTCGCTGTCTAGCCTCGACCCGGTTCACGGTCAGACAGATGAGCTCCGATTGCGCCAGGATATTGAGGCCCAGTACGAGGCCACCCCGATTCGAGGCGGTATCGCGTTGCTCCCCCGGGTCGGCGATCAGGGGGTCACGCTCATCGAGCTTCGCGACGGCGCGATCTTCGTGGACGGTGAACCCGAGCCTCGTTCGACCCAGGAACTGGCCTCGACGTTGGGCGCAGACGCCGCGCTCTTACTCCGACTGACGTATCTGGACCCCGCGGCACAGCGCGCGGTGCTGGGGCTCCCGGTGCTGACCGATGCGGAGTCTGCCGCGCTCGGCCTGTCCGTTGCCGAGGACGATCAGGAGGTCGAGGACGCGGACGTCCTCGACCTGGCGCCGACGCTCGAACCGACGTCCGAACGCCAGCGTCGAGTGGTGCGACGCGACATCGTCCGTTTCGGCGGGTCCGCGCGGGTGGATGCCGACGAGCGCGTGCGGGGTGATGTGGTGGTGATCGGTGGGAGCCTCGACGTCGAGGGAGAGGTGCATGGAGACATCACCGTCATCGGCGGTTCAGCCCGATTCGGTCCCGAGGCGATCGTTCATCGGGAAGTGACCGTCGTGGGCGGTCGGGTCACGCGGGCCCCCGGCGCACGGTTCTCTCGTGGGGTCAACGAAGTCAGCTTCGACATGTTTGACCTCGAACTCCCGACGCTCGGAGCGCTCCCTCCGTTCCGTCTCCCGCGTCCATCCCAGCCGATCGTCAAGTCGCTTGACCTGGTGGGCACGATCATCCGGCTGGCCTTCATCGGATTGCTTGGGTCTCTGCTGCTTCTGGTCGCGGGCGGCAGAGCACAACGGGTGGCGAGCCGCGTGACGCGTGAGCCGGTCAAGGCCGGAATCGTCGGCTTCCTCGCCCAGCTGTTGTTCGTGCCCCTACTCGTCGTCGGGAGTGTGTTGCTGGCGGTCACCATCATCGGCATTCCGCTGCTGGTTCTGGTGCCGGTCGTGGTGGTGGCGGCACTGGCGGTCATGCTGCTCGGCTTTACCGGCGTTGCGCAGGGGGTGGGGCAGCTCATGACTCGCGGCGACAGTAGCGGCCGCTGGACAGCGGTCGCTGTATTTTGGCTGGGGCTCGTGTTGTTGATGATTCCGACCCTGTCTGGGGTGGCGCTCAGCCTCGCTGGTGGCTCGTTTCGCGTGATTGCCATCACGCTCGGGCTGATCGGATTCGTGGCGGAGTACGCGGCGTGGACGACCGGGGTCGGTGCCGTGATTCTCAACCGATTCGGTGCCAGCGCTGGGCCCCAGGCCGGCCCACCGCCGATGCCGGTCCCTCCACCGGTAGAGTCCGGGCCCATCGTTTCACCATTGCCGTCCACGGACGCCACACCGTCTGGCCCGGCAGTGGCCCCGCCGTCGACGCCTGCATCGGACGACCACGGCGACTGACAGGAGTGTGTGCGGAGGCGTCGGCCTCCACAGCGAAGGGCGTACTAGTCGACTGACACGGTACGCAGGAACGCTGCGAATGGTCGGTCCCAACGCGCGACGCTCCGCGCCGGCCCGGTCAACTTGAAGAAGTACGGTCCCACCGGGGTCTCCACGACCGCTGCGAGCAGGCGAAAGTCGGGCTTGTTGAGCTGGGTGGATGAGCCAGGTCTGACCGCGGCCACGTACGTGCCGGCCACATCCAGCACCGTGACGGCAAGGCCGTTGGCATCGAATCCAGTGGTGGCGGCGACCTCGAATGATGAGCGGCCATCCGGCTGCTCCATCTGGCTGACCCAGCGCTGTAGGTTCGCCTCGACACTGCCGCCGCTACCCCCGAAGTAGAACACCACCAATTCGACATCCTCGGCATCGCCCGCGACGCGTGGGAGCTGGAACTCGGTGACCCGCATCGAGGACGCGGGTGCCTGCTCGTTCCATTCGTTTGGCGCGTCGTAACTTAACGTCTGCGCGTTGGTCGTGATGGTGGCGGGTAGCAGTACTGCGGCGAGCGCAAGAGCCATTCGTATCATGCCGCGCCCATCGTACCACGCCGTTCTTGGCCCTCCGCCGCCCCTGGGTGCCGCGTCGGAAGGGGGGGCAACCGGCTGATGGCAGTATGATGGCGCGGCGGGGCCGTGAGTGTCCCGGTCGCCGACTAGTGGGTAGGGAACGCATGTTGGATTTCACGAAATATACGCTGGACAACGGGCTCGATGTGATCGTGCATGAGGACCATCGGTGTCCGATTGCTGCGGTCAATCTGTGGTACCACGTCGGATCGAAGAACGAGCGACCTGGACGCACCGGTCTGGCGCATTTGTTCGAGCACCTGATGTTCGAGGGGTCAGCCCACCATGACAGCGGCTACTTCGCACCATTGCAACAGGCCGGGGCGTCACTCAATGGGTCCACGAACTGCGACCGCACGAACTACTGGGAAGTGGTGCCGACCAATGCGTTGGAGCTGGCGTTGTGGCTGGAGTCGGACCGACTTGGATATCTGCTGCCAGCCCTCACCTCGGCCAAATTCGAGAATCAACGCGAGGTCGTGCTCAACGAGCGACGCCAGACGTATGAGAACCGTCCCTACGGGTTGGCGCTGATGGCGCTGATGTCCGCGCTGTTTCCGCCGGAGCACCCCTATTCGTGGACCACGATAGGACACGCGGACGATATCCGGGCTGCGACCCTCGACGACGCCCACGCCTTCTTCCAGGCCTACTACCACCCCGGCAATGCCTCGCTGACTGTGGCCGGCGACGTGGAGACCGAGTCGGTACTCGAACTGGTGCGGCGCCACTTCGAGGAGATTCCGGCCGGCCCGCCCATTCCTGCGGTGGTGAACGGTACTGACATGCCGCCGGGGGGCCTGCCGGCGGCGGACGAGATCCGTCTCTCGCTTGAGGACCGCGTGGAATTGCCTCGTTTGTATCTCGCCTGGCGCTCTCCCCGTCTGTTCTCCGAGGGCGATGCGGGCATGGATCTGGTGGCCGAACTGCTGGCCGGTGGGAAGACCTCGCGTCTCTATCGACGCCTGGTGCACGAGCGGCGTCTCGCGACGGACGTCAGCGCATCGCAGGGCTCGCGTGAGCTCGAGAGCTGGTTCTGTCTTATTGCAACGGCCGCTCCGGGCCATGAGCTCGCGGAGCTCGAGCACGTGATCAACGAAGAGTTGGCCGCGTTGGCGGATACCGGCCCGGACGATGCGGAGATGGAACGAGGCCTGACCCAGGTCGAGGTGCAGTTTGTCTATCGCCTGCAGACCGTCGGTGGATTCAACGGCCGGTCCGACCAGTTGAACGCGTACAACACGTATACCGGCGACCCTGGTTTCATGGCGACGGACCGAGCGCGGTACCGCGAGACCACGGCCGAGCAGGTGCGTGGCCTGGCTCGGCGGTTGCGTGAGCCGGGCCGCATCGCGCTGAGCGTGGTGCCGACCGGCGCGGCCGAACGAGCGCTTCCCGGTTCACGCCCGGCGGTCGCATCATGACCACCATGACCGGCCCCGTGGATCGCTCCCGCATGCCAGTGCCCGGCCCCGTGCCTCCGACGCGGTTCCCGGTCGTGCAGGCCGGTCGGCTGTCCAACGGTCTGGCGTTGCGGACCGCCGAGCATCCGGGGCCCCCGGTGGCTGTTGTCCGGTTGACGATGCCGGTCGGGAGCGCCTCCGATCCCGCCGACGGGCATGGGCTGGCTGCCCTGACCGCCGACATGCTGGACGAAGGCACTGTCGAGCGGAGCGGGCGTGAGTTGCATGAGGCGCTGGATGGTATCGGCGCTCGGCTTGGGATCGAGGTGGGGCCGGACTCTACGACCGTGACGCTGTCCACCGTGTCCCAGCATCTGGTGGAGGGACTGGGATTGGTCGCGGAACTCGTGTCCCGGCCACGGTTTGATCCAGCGGACGTCGGCCGTGTCAGAGACCTGCGACGGAGTCGGGTCCAGCAGTTGCGCGCCGTGTCGAGCGCCGCAGCGGATCGGGTGTTCCTCGAGACGCTGTTTCCGAACCATCCGTATGGACATCTTGGGATCGGGACTGACGCCTCGCTCGCGAGTCTGACCGCTGCCCAGGTGACCGCGTTTCACGACGACGCGTATCAGCTAGGCTCGGCGACGCTGATTGCGGTCGGAGCGTTGACGCATGAGGAACTTGGCGACGCGGCGGAGCGTACGTTTGGCGTCTTGACGGTGCGTCCCCAGGCTGCTGAGGCTGTCGTCGTCCCGCGAGACCTCGGGGTCGTCGGACCACCGGCCTCGCGCCTCGTGTTGGTCGACCGTCCTGGTGCGGTGCAGTCGGAGTTACGCATCGGCCACGTGGCCGTGGCCAGAGACACGCCGGACTATCACGCGCTCCAGGTGCTCAACGTGGTCTTGGGCGGGCAGTTCGTCAGTCGTCTCAACCAGCGCCTGCGTGAGGAGAAGGGCTACACGTATGGCGTTCGGACGGGGTTCGATTGCCGGCGGGCGCCGGGTCCGTTCGCGCTACACGGGAGTGTGCAGGCAGACGCGACGGCCGAGTGCGTCCAGGAAGTTATCTCCCAAATGGCGGCGATCGGCGGTGACCGCCCCGTGACGGCACCGGAACTCGACATGGCGTGTGCCGCGCTGACCCGCGGGTTTGCCCGCGGGTTCGAGACGGCCGGCCAAGTGGCCCGCGGCGTCGCGTCATTGGTGCTTCACGATTTGCCGGCGAATTACTACGAACGATTTGTGCCGGACGTCGAGGCGGTCGATGCCGCCGCGGTCACGGCCGCGGCGGTCGCACATCTGCGCGCGGAAGAGGCGGTGGCGGTGGTCGTGGGACCCGCTGAGGCTCTCGTGACCGAACTTACCGCACTGGGTCTTGGGGAGCCGGTGCTGGTCGATGCGTGACACGAGGAGTTGAGACATGAAAGCCGTGCGGTTCCACGAACACGGTGGACTCGACGTCTTGCGGCAGGAAGAGGTGCCGGAGCCAGAGCCCGGTCCGGGTGAAGTCCTGCTACGCGTGCGGGCTTGCGCGCTGAATCACCTGGACCTCTGGCAACGCCGGGGGATTCCCGGCGTACGACTGCCTCACTGCGTCGGTAGTGACATCGCCGGCGATGTCGTGCGCGCGTCGGGAGGCGGCGTCGGCGAGGGTCAGCGCGTACTCGTGCAGCCAGGCATCAGTTGCGGACGATGCGCGGCCTGTCTGGGTGGCGAGGACAACCTTTGTCGGAGCTATGGCCTGGTCGGCTACCAGTCTGAGGGTGGATACGCCGAGTTCGTGACCGTGCCGGTCGAAAACATTGTTCCGATTCCGGACCACATCGGCTTTCGCGAGGCAGCGGCATTTCCGATGACGTTCCTCAGTGCCTGGCATATGTTGGTGACCAAAGCCGCCCTGCGGCCTGGTGAGACGGTCCTGATCTTGGCGGCGGGCAGTGGTCTCGGCCAGGCAGCGGTCCAGGTGGCCCTGGCTCAGGGGGCGCGCGTCATCGTCACCGCTGGGTCCGCGGAGAAGCTGGCTCGCGCACGTGAGCTCGGTGCCCACGAGGGCATCGACCACTACACGCAGGACATCGCGAAAGAGGTTCGGCGATTCACCGACCGGCGTGGGGTCGACGTGGTGTTCGAGCACGTCGGACAGGCCACCTGGGAGCCGTCGATGAAAAGCCTGAAGCGGGGCGGGCGGCTCGTGACGTGCGGGGCGACCACGGGGCCAAGCGTGTCGATGGATATCCGACACCTGTTTTCGCGGCAAATTGCACTGATTGGGTCCTACATGGGTTCGAAAGGCGAGCTGCTCCGGGCTGCGGAACTATTCTTCGACGGTCGGTTTACACCGGTGATCGACGGAACCTTCCCGCTCGAGGCTGCCGCGGATGCGCAGCGTAGGCTCGAGGACAAGTCGCAGTTCGGCAAGGTCGTTCTCGAGACGTAAGAATCGCCCATCGGGAAAACTTGTGGGGCGTCGCATCCGTCTTAGATAGCGACAACCAATGCAGCACCACCACCCGGGCCGGTCCCGACAGTCGCCTTTGTCGCTCCACGAGCCTGGTCAGTCGGAGCGGTAGAGGGCACATCGGGCAATGAGCCTCGTACGGATCAGCATGGGCATCGTCGGCGTGGTCGGGCTGGTGGCGGGGACGCTGGCCGGCGCCACGATCTGGCTCTTGCTCACCGATCCCGTGACGGTCGCTGACGCGGTGAGTGAGCAGGACGTGACGCCGTTCGTCCGTCAGCTCGCCGACGTGCTCTTGCAGGCTATACGCCAGCTCGCGCGATATCTTTGATTAGACGGGGCTTTGCCCCGAACCCCACGCGACGGCTACGCGGGGGCCCCTACGCCCCACTCCGCCGCCGCGGGCGCGCATTGTCGCGCGCCTGCTTTGCTCGCCTATGGCTCGCTCGTCTGGCGCCACGCGATGGCCCACGCTCCGCTCCGCCGTTGGGCGGCTGCTTTGCTCGCCCGACGCCACGCGACGGCGGAGCGCGGGGGGGCGTGGCGCTATTGTTCCGGTTTTTGCTCGTATCGTTTGAGATCGCGGGGGCCCACTTCGGCGCCGTAGATGTTGCCCGCCGCGTCGACCGCCACGCCCTCCGAGAAGCTCGTGCCGCGCAGCGGCCCGTCGTTCGCGTCGGCGGGGTCGGGGATGAAATACATCACCTCGCCTGTCTGAGCGCTCCCGATTCGTATCCCCCGCTTCCACTCACCGTGGTCCCGGAACTCGGCGGACTCCGAGTCGGTGGCATAGAGCATGTCGTCGGCATCGATGAAGATGCCGCTGTTTCGGCTGAACTGATACCAGGTGTCGAGCAGGGTGCCTTCCTGGTCGTAGATCAGAATGCGATTGTTCGAGCGGTCGGCGACAAACAGCCGGCCTTGCGAGTCGAACGCCAACGCGTGGGGGACGCCCATCTGGTTGGGGCCGGTGCCCGTCTCGCCCCAGTCCTTGATGAAGTTCCCGTTGGCGTCGTACTTCACGACCCGCTGACGTGAGCGGGTGCCGCCGTGACCATCTCCGACGTAGATCGACCCGTCGGGTCCCACGACGACATCGGATGGCTGGTTGAAGTGGGTAGCGTCGTTGCCGGCTTCGCCGGCGGTGCCCAGGCTCAGCAGGACGTCGCCGTCCGGGCTGAATTTATGTACCTGATGGCCTTTGCCGTTGCCTCCCCGCGCGTCGGTCACCCACACGTTGCCCTCGGTGTCGACGTGGATGCCATGTGGCCAGTTCATCTTGCCGGCGCCAAAGCTCTTGACGAGTTGGCCTGAGCTGTCGAATTTCAAGACGGTGTCGAGGGTCGAGCCCTCACAGGCGTTTTGGCCACAACGCTCGGCCACCCAGATGTGGACCCCGTCGGGGTCAATGTCTACCGCACTGGTCGCACCCCAATGACGAGCCCCGGGCATCTTGGCCCACCCGCTGACCGCCTGGTAGGGATTCGGTAGGTCGTTGCCGGTATCTTGCGCGACGACCAGCGAGGGGACGCCGGTCAGTGAGACCAGGGCAACCGCGACGATAAATGTCTGTCGAATGGGAGAGAACACAGATGGCCTCCTGGTCCAAAAACAGGACCGCACAACGCTAGAGATGACGACGGAGAAACTGGACCAGTTTATAGCCGTCGAGCCACTTGAATGGCGTTTTTCCGATGGTGTAGTGCCCGCACGGCATGACCGCGACCTCGTGTGGAATCTCGCGCGCCGTGAAGTCGGCCACCAGTTGGCGGGAGAGCCTGACCGGAAAGGAGAGGTCGTAGCGGGCATAGATGAGGAGACTCGGCGTGCCCCGCATGCGGTCGATGTAGGGTTGCGGACTGATGGGCATCCAGCATCGCCGCAGCAGGTCGAGTTCGATCGAGCCCTCAAGTCCGGCCCGAACATGGCTGGTCGAGATGCCCTCCCAGACCACGTCGGCGAAATAGGGCGAAATGTGATTGAGCGCCGCGGCGTTGACGAGTGGCTCATGCGCTGCGGTGAGCATTGCCAGGCACGAACCCAGGCTTGTCCCCAAAATCCCGATGCGCTCGTAGCCTTGTGCGGCCAACCAGGCGATGGCTCGGCGCGCATCGAGCACCGCTTGTCGGTTGGCGTGTAGGGTTCGGCCGATGTTTGGACTCACGATGTAGTCCGCCCGCTCCAGTTCGGGCGGCATCCGTTCGTCGTGGTACGGGAGACTCAGGCGCAGCGCGCTGATGCCGACGCGCGCAAGTAACTGGCACAGGCCCACGTGTGCGCCAGGGTCCGAGTTCCACTGCGGTAGCACCAAGGTGGCTCGGCGTTCGCCGGCTCCCTGGTCGGCCGGGAAGTAGCGCAGTCGAACCGTATTGTTTTCGTGATGCGGCGTCTCGACGGCGCTCGGGAATCGTACCGTGTCGCCCTCGACGGTGTAGTCCTGGCAAGGGGCTGCTGTGAACCACTCAGGGTCCGACACCGCGCGGTCGGCAAACTGTGCCACGCGCCTCCCGGCGGTCTTGTGGTCTTCAGGGTCGGGGTTCGGGCCAGGGCCAGATTGGGTGTCGATCCAGTCCAGTCCCCACTCGAAGGGGCGCACAATCCGATTGGTATCGACCGCCACCAGGTGGCGTTCCCACGCGTAGAAGAGGGTGCTGATCATGAAAGAACGAGAGGTGGACCGAGCCGATGAGGCGGTGCAGTCGTTGGCCAGCGCTCGATGGGAGATCCGGGCCCGACAGCAGGCTCCGGTCGCGAGTCACCAGTGTAGTATGACGAAGAAGGAGTTCTCATGAGCGTCACACATATTGGGGTCCGGGAAGCGCGTCGGCTTCAGACGGACGACGATCACACCTACGTCGACGTGCGATCGGTGCCGGAGTATGAGCGGGGACATCCCGAGGGTGCCCACAACGTACCGTTGCTTCATTTCGACCCGCAGACGGGGCAGATGCGGCCCAACCCGGATTTCTTGGCGGTCATGCAGGCCAATTTCCCCAGTGACGCCAAACTATTGATCGGGTGCCAGGTCGGCGGCCGTTCGGGCAAAGCAGCACTGATTCTCGCGGATGCCGGGTACGCGCCGGTCAACGTCAAGGGAGGCTTCGGTGGCCGTACCGATCCCGCCACAGGCCAGGTCATCGACGAAGGCTGGTCCGAGGCAGGGTTGCCGGTGGCGGTCGGTGCCTCGGAGGATGGGAGCTACGAGGGGTTGCAGCAGAAGGTGGCAGGCGCCTAACGCCGCGGAGGTGCTAGGCGCCAGTCAGCGCGGTTTCGCACGCTGCCGCGACGGTGAGGAGTTGGTCCGTCTGGCCGCGGCGGCCAACCAGCTGGAGCCCAATGGGTAGGCCGGTGGCGGTGTGTCCGCAGGGGATGGACACGGCCGGGTGCCCGGTCGCGTTGAACAGTTGGGTCAATCGCAGCATCACATTCCGGAGCGAGACGGGCCGGCCATCGATGTCGACCGTGTCGGCCCCGAGTGGCGACGCGGGAATCGCGAGAGATGGCAACACCAGGGCGTCCTGGTCTGCCAGCGCGTCGTCAACGGCGGCCGTGAGGACCGTTCGGCCCCGCTGAGCCCGTGCGTAGTCCTCGGCCAAGACGTATCGACCGAGTTCCAGGCGCAACCGCACGCCCGCGCTGTAGGAGTCGCCCTGCCGGTCAAGCGACGCCGCGTGCACGGCCGCCGCTTCCGACAGCACGAGGTGCAGGCAGACCGTCGCCGCGTGACGCGCGTGACGTATGGGTGACGCGCCCACGGTCCAGGCCGCCGCGCGCAGCCGCTCCAGTGCCTGTTCGAACACAACCCGAACCTCGGTGTCGAGGGTGTCCAGAAAGTAGGGACGCGGGCAGCCGAGTCGCCGCGTCATCCCCTTCGCCTCGGGTACGGACGTCCTGCCACGCATGGCCGCGAACATCAGCTGCGCATCGGCCACACACCGTGTCAATGGACCGACGTGGTCGAGACTGGGTGCGAGTGGCACGATGCCGTCGCACGGCAGCTCGCCAAAGGTCGGTTTCAGACCGACCAGTCCGCACGCGGCGGCCGGAATTCGAATGGAGCCGCCCGTGTCTGTCCCGACGCTCGCGGACACCATCCCGTCTGCTACCGATACGGTTGAGCCGCTGCTCGAGCCACCTGGCGACCGCGTGACGTCCAGCGGGTGCCGGGTCGGACCGAACGCGGAGTCCTCGCCGGTGGTGCCGAACGCGAACTCGTGGAGGTTGCACTTCCCGATCAGGATGGCGCCAGCATCCCGCAAACGAGCCACAACCGGCGCGTCGGCACGGGCCGGCGAGCGGCCTGTGACATGCGACGCGGCCGTCGTCGGTACCCCGGCCACGTCAATGAGGTCCTTGATTGAAATTGGGATGCCGTGCAGGGGGCCGCGGTATCGCCCCGCTTTGATGTCAACATCGGCGCCGTCCGCCGCCTGGCGGGCGCTCTCGTGCAGTACAAGTGTGAACGCATTCAAGGTGGCGTCCCGGCTCGCGATGCGATCAAGTGCGGTCTCGACAAGCGCGCGAACCGAGAGCTCCGTGGTCTCGATCGCGGCGGCAAGGCGATGCACCGGCGAATCAGGCGTCAGGGGCGTCATTCGTCTGATGTGGCTCCTGTGGTTGGATCGCGGCGTGTTGATTCCACTCAGCCGCACGGAGTGTGCGAGTGGCGGCGGCCAGCGCCTCCAGAAGTGGCGCAAGACCGTGGAGCTGTCGCCGTGCCGCGTCTGCCTTGGCCGCAGCGAGCCAGGCGTCACCGGTCATGAGGTCTTCCGCCGTACCGACACGGCCAGGCCGTCGCGCAGCGGTAGGAAGCTCGTCGCGAGCCGATCATCGCCCGCCAGGCGGCGATTGTAGGCAGCGATCGCAGCCGTATCGGCTGGCTCCCGCCGCGGCGGCGTCACCAGGCCAGGCACCACCTCGCCGTCCCACAGGACGTTGTCGGTGACGAGGACGCCGCCCGGACGAAGCAGGGACACCAACCGGTCGAGGAGCGGTTCATATTGCAGTTTGTCGCCGTCGTTGAAGATCAAATCGAAGGGGCCCGCCACCTTGTGCGTCATCCGAGCAGCGTCGCCCACGATCACGCTGACGCGCTCGGCAAGCCCGGCCTCCTGGAAGTGCCCCCGCGCGAGTTCCGCCCGTTCCGGGTCGAGCTCCATCGTAAAGATCTCGCCGTCCGGCGGCAGCGATCGAGCAAGCCATAGTGCCGAGTACCCATTGGCGGTGCCTATTTCTAGCGCGCGGCGAGTCCCGGTCGCGATCACGAGCATCTCAAGGAACCGACCGACCGCGGGATTGATGATGGGGAGTCGTAGCGCCTCCCCCTCGGCGGCCACCCGTGCAAAGGGTGGACCGCCCGGATCGAGCGCCGCGAGGTAGCCCTCGATGTCTGGGTCTACGATCTGCATCACCGCATTATACGAGGGTGCCGTGGACGGGCGCCCAGCCTCTAAATCACCCGGACGGCTAGCCTGTGGCGGGGGCGCCGGGGCCACGATGCTCGAGGTGGTGTTTCAGGGCGTCGAGCGACGATTCCCATCCGGCGGCGATGAGCGAGTAGTAGCGCTGCCATCGAACACCCTCCTCCGACCCGCTCTGTCGCACACGCACCCGGGTCGCCGGCCCCTCACTCCGACAGCTCACTTCGAGCGCCATCGGACCGAACGGACCAGACTCCGGCGGCAGCCAGTACGCATCCGCGAGGAAGAATTCGCGCCGGGGTCGGTATTCCATGACCGTGCCGTAGAACACGCCACCCAGCGTGCCGAGCATCTCGTCGCCGAACGGCGTGTTCTGCCACTCGACGGCATAGATGCCAAGCGGACGCGGGACCGTGACCGAGCGAACGGCATCCCACCAGACGGCTAGCGACGCCGGGTCGAAGAAGGCCGACAGCACCGCGTCCGGCGCGGCTGTGATCAGGACAGAATGCTCGAATGTCAGCGGCTGAACAGCCATGATTGATCGTCTCAATAGAGGAGAAACTCTTGCCGCCGGGAACGAAACGCGTCAATCGCTGATTCCCACGACTCCGCAATCACCGTGAACGGGATGTCGTCGTCCAGTTGTCGCCGCAGCCGATCAGAACCGGACAGAATGTCGATCGGCGGCTTGACCGTCTCGTACTCATAGGGCGGTTCGCGCCAACGAAACTGGTCCGGGCCTAGCCGTCGACACGTCTGGATCAGTGCCACCGTGGTGAGCACTGGTTGAAACAGGTTTCGGTCCGTGACATGCAACTGGCACCCACCGCAGGGGGTTCCGGCGTGTTTCTGGAACGTCGGTTGAAATTCGGCCGGTCGGGCGTGGACGCCAGGGAGCTGGTGGTCGTTCATGGCGGTCGCCACCGCGTGCGCGTCGAGCCAGGGGGCGCCGGCGAGCTCGAACGGGCGGGTGGTGCCGCGCCCCTCAGACAGATTTGTGCCCTCGAGGAGCACCTGTCCAGGGTACACGATGGCGCTGTCCAATGTCGGCAGGTTGGGCGACGGCATCACCCACGGCAATCCGGTGTCATCGTGATACATCCTGCGGTGCCACCCCGTGACCGGGAGCACGTCGAGTGACGCGCCGAGGTCGAAGCTCTCGTTGCAGAACCGCGCCATCTCACCGATCGTCAGGCCGTGACGGAGTGGGATGGGGAAGAGACCGACGAATGATTCGAATCCCGGCTCCAACATGCCGCCCTCAACCGCGTGTCCGCCGACCGGATTCGGTCGGTCACACACGAGCACCGGTATTCCGTGGCGTGCACAGGCTCGCAAGCAGTTGGTCATCGTGTGGATGTAGGTGTACACCCGAGTGCCGACATCTGGCAGGTCGACCACGAGGAGGTCAAGCCCCGCCAACATGTCGGCGTCCGGTTCCCGCGAATCTCCATACAGGGAGTAGATCGGCACCCCGAGTGTCGGGTGGCGGGCATGATCCGTCTCAACCATGTTGTCCTGCACGTCAGATCGGAACCCGTGCTGCGGTCCGAACAATGCGGCGAGGGTAACCCCGGGCAGCGCGGCGATCAGGTCGCCGATATGGACAAAACGGGCATCGATAGAGGACGGGTTGGCGACGAGTCCCACGCGTCGACCGGTGAGGCGCGGCGCAAGACCTGCTGATCCAGAAATGACAGGCACGGCCGCATTATAAAGACCCAGCGACAGAGACGTCGCCTTGGACAGCCGTCGACGCCCTGACTATCAGGTTTCGAGGTTGAGTCCGAGAGCGCTATCCCTTGCCCGTGCTATCATTTTGTATAGATCCGCCCAAATTGAAGGGCGTCCTGATCTATGCCCACTCTGGCCGCCAATCGCCGCGCCGCGTCCAATCTGACGGACCATTCCCGACCGGCCCCGGTTCGTCCGTTCTTGAAGTGGGCGGGTGGGAAGCGCCAGTTATTGGCGCAACTCGCGAGATTCCAGCCGGTCCGTTTCGGCGCCTACTGCGAGCCGTTTCTCGGTAGCGGTGCGCTGTTCTTCGACTTGCACAGCCGTGGTGTCCTCGAGGACCGCCGCGTCGTGCTGATGGACAACAATGCCGATTTGATCGGCAGTTTTCTGACCGTGCGCAACGAGTTGCCTCGGGTTATCCGGAGCCTTCGGCGTTTGGCCGAGGCGCACCAACTCGATCCCAGCGGGTGTTACTACCGCGTGCGCGATCAACGGTTCAATCCCGCGCGGCGCCACCTGTCTGAGCACGACGGACCCGCTGGGCCTGGCGCACGAAAAAGCGAGCGGTACACGCCCGCCCTCGCTGCGATGTTGATCTATCTGAATCACACGGGATTCAACGGATTGTTCCGGCTGAATGCATCGGGCGGATTCAACGTGCCAGCCGGACGGTATGTCAATCCTCGGATCTGCGACGCCGACAACCTCCGTGCCGTATCCACCGCACTGTCGAGACCTGGCGTCGAAGTGCGGGAGAACCGATTTGAGTCGGTCTGTGAGTGGGCGATGCCAGGCGATTTTCTGTATTTCGACCCGCCCTATGCGCCGACGAGTGCGACCTCATCATTCACCGCGTACACGCCTGGCGGATTCTCGTCCGACGACCAGCGGCGTCTTCAGCAGATCGTGGTCGAACTGGCGCGTCGTGGGTGTCATGTGCTGCTCAGTAATTCGACCGCACCAGAAGTCACCGCGCTGTACGCGGACAATGTGGCCGCCCGAGCCGCCGGTCTCCGGGCTCACCGGGTCACCGCTCGCCGTGCCATCAACTCGCGAGGCGCCGCTCGAGGATTGGTGGACGAATATCTGATCTCCAATATTTCACCTGCTACAGATTGACCGGGGGCGTGACCCCGGACGGAGCAACCGTGTCGAACAACGAACTACATACTGACCTGCGAACCGCTGTGCGTGAGCTGTGCTCCCGCTTTCCCGATAGCTACTGGCGAGAACTCGACGCCCAAGAGGCCTACCCGGAAGAGTTCGTCAAGACCTTGACCGAGGCCGGCTATTTGGCCGCGCTCATCCCGGAGGAATTCGGTGGTTCCGGGCTCGGTATCGCCGAGGCGTCCATCATCCTCGAAGAGGTGAACCGATCCGGCGGGAACTCGGCCGCCTGCCACGCCCAGATGTACATCATGGGTACGCTGCTCCGACATGGATCTGAGGCGCAACGGTCGCACTATCTACCCAAGATCGCGACGGGTGAGCTCCGACTGCAGGCCTTTGCCGTGACCGAGCCGACCACCGGTACCGACACCACCCAGATGAAGACGATGGCGGTGCGGAAGGGGGACCGCTACGTGGTCAACGGCCAGAAGGTCTGGATCTCACGCGTCGAATACTCCGACCTGATGTTGCTGGTGGCTCGCACGACCCCGATCGAGGAGGTCAAGAAAAAGACCGAGGGGCTCACGACGATGCTGGTGGACCTCAAGCACGCCATCGGCAACGGCATGACCGTGCATCCCATCCGGGCGATGATCAACCATGCCACCACCGAGGTCTTCTTTGACAATCTCGAAGTGCCAGTCGAAAACCGGATCGGCGAGGAAGGCAAGGGCTTTCGCTATCTGCTGGATGGCCTGAACGCCGAGCGGATCCTCATCGCGGCGGAATGTGTCGGCGACGGGCGATGGTTCGTTGACCGGGCGGCCAAATACGCGAATGACCGGGTGGTATTCGGGCGTCCCATTGGTCAGAACCAGGGAATTCAGTTTCCGATTGCGCGGGCACACGTCAACGTCGAGGCGGCCGATCTGATGCGTATCCACGCCGCGGAGCTCTTCGACGCGGGACAACCGTGCGGGGCAGAGGCGAATATGTCCAAGCTCCTGGCCGCCGATGCGTCGTGGGAGGCTGCGAACGTGACGATGCAGACCTACGGCGGTTTCGGGTTCGCAGAGGAATACGACGTCGAGCGTAAATTTCGCGAGACCAGGCTCTATCAGACGGCGCCTATTTCGACCAATCTGATTCTCTCCTTCATCGGCCAGCACGTGCTCGGCATGCCCCGGTCGTTCTGATGCGACCACTCGACGGGCTCACCGTCCTCTCTCTCGAGCAGGCGGTGGCGGCCCCCTTTGCCACCAGGCAGCTTGCCGACCTGGGGGCCCGCGTCATCAAGATCGAACGGCCCGGTGTCGGCGACTTCGCTCGCGGCTACGATGCGACCGTGAAGGGAGAGTCGTCCCACTTCGTCTGGTTGAACCGCTCCAAAGAGTCCTTGACCCTCGACGTCAAGCGTCCAGGCGCGGCCGAGATACTCCGACGGCTACTCGACCGCGCCGACATCTTTGTCCAGAATTTGGCGCCCGGCGCCACCGGGCGACTTGGTCTCGGCGCCGCGAGTCTGCGCGAGGCTCACCCCCGTCTGGTCGTGTGTGAAATATCTGGGTATGGCTCGACCGGTCCCTATCGGGACCGCAAGGCCTACGATTTGCTGGTGCAGGCCGAGGCCGGGCTCCTGTCTATTACAGGGACACCGGATGAACAGGTCAAAGTGGGGATATCGGTCGCCGACATTGCGGCCGGCATGTATGCCTACTCTGGCATCCTGACCGCCCTGCTGCTGCGCCATCGGACCGGAGAGGGGACGGTCGTGGAGATCTCCATGCTCGAGGCGCTGAGCGAGTGGATGGGGTATCCGCTCTACTACGGTGTGTATGGGGGGACCCCGCCGCAGCGTTCGGGGGCGCGCCATGCTGTGATCGCGCCCTATGGCCCATTCGCCGGTGGTGATGGCGAGGTGGTGTACCTGGGTATCCAAAACGAACGCGAGTGGCAGGCGTTCTGCACCGGCGTCCTCGCTCAGCCAGAGTTGGCCACCGACCCGCGGTTTGTCTCGAACGCGAAACGGCTCGCGCACCGTGACGCCCTCGACGTAGAGATCGAGGCGGTGTTCAGTCGGATGACGACCACGGAGATCCTTGATCGTCTGGAGTCGGCACGCATCGCGAACGCCCGCCTGCGGACTGTGCAGCAGCTTGCGGACCATCCGCAGTTGGCCGCCCGGGAGCGGTGGCGGGATATCGAAACCCCGGCTGGCGTGATCCGCGCGACGCTGCCGCCGGCCTCGATCGACGGCGTAGTGCCGGCGATGAACCCCGTGCCGGCACTCGGGGACCACACCGACGCCATATTGGACGAATTGGGCTTCGACACCGCGACCGTCGCGGCATGGCACGACGACGGGACGGTGTGACCCGTCTGACGTCTACGACGCCGAAACCTGCGAGAGAAACCTACGAGTTGTGAGGAGTGAGTGATGGCAGTGAAAGAAGGGTGGACGGGACGGGTCTACGAGGACTTCGAGGTTGGCGACATCTATGAGCACCCGCTGGGCCGGACAATACTGGCGGCGGACAATACCTGGGCGACATTGCTCTCGATGAACACGAACCCGATTCATTTTGACCACGCGTACGCGGCCAAAACACCGTTCGGGAGACCCTTGGTCGATTCCACGTTCACGCTGGCCGTCGTCACCGGACAGTCGGTGACCGACTTGTCGCAGAACGTCATGGCCAACCTGGGGTGGGATGAGGTGCGGCTGCCGAACCCGGTGTTCGACGGCGACACGATCTACTCGCGGAGTGAGGTGCTGGAGAAACGCGAGTCGAAGTCGCGGCCGACCGTGGGCATCGTGAGCGTGAAGTCGACCGGGTTCAACCAGGACGGTAAGATCGTGATTACGTTCAAGCGCACCTTCATGGTGTACAAGCGGGGTCAGGTCCCACCGAGGTATCGGCCGCCGTTGCCGGAGGGTGTCTGAGGTCGCGCCCGTGGCGGCTCCTCGAGCGGCATGGTTGATACGGATAACGTGGCGCGGCTGACACAGATGCGACCGTTGCGCGGCGGCCTGGCCGCGGTGGTGGTGGGCGTGTGCCTGGTGGCCGCCGCGTGCGGCGATCCGCTGCCGGAGGTCGACGGCGACTTCGCATTCGTCGGGGTCAACGTGTTGCCGATGCGCGGTCCGAATGGCGCGGTAGCGCTCGAAAACCAGACGGTGGTCGTGGCCAACCGGCGTATCGCCTCCATCAGTCCGAGCGACACGGTCGAGGTGGCTGACGGTGTGGAGGTTGTGGAGGCGGAGGGGCAGTTCCTCATGCCCGGGCTGGCCGATATGCACGGCCACCTGCCGGGTCGGCCACTCCTCCCACTTGATGTAAAAAATCTCCTGTTTCTCTATGTGGCGAACGGCGTGACGACCGTGCGTGGGATGCAGGGGGACCGGTCGCAGTTCACCATGCGCGACCAGATTGGCCGGGGCGAGACGATTGGCCCGCGACTGTTTGTCGGGAGCACGGCCATGAGTGGGGCGCGCGTCACCACCCCGGAGCAGGGGGCGCAGCTGGTACGGGAGTATCAGCAAAACGGCTATGACCTGGTCAAAATTCACGAGGGGCTGACCGCGGAGGTGTTCGACGCGGTGGCCGCGTCAGCCAACGAGCTGGGTATGCCGTTCGGTGGACATGTGCCGGACGAGGTCGGGTTGCGGCGCGCGCTCGATGCCGGCCAGACGTCCATCGAGCACCTGGATAACTACGTCGAGGCGCTGGTGCCGGACGAGGCACTCCCCGCAGGGGCGTCCGGCGTCGACGGCCTTGCCGGGCTCCTGGATGTTGTCGACGAGACCCAGATCCCCGAGTTGGCCCAAGCTACGCGTGCGGCCGGCACGTGGGTCGTGCCCACGATGGTGCTGTGGGAGACCGCGTTCTACGGTCAGCAGACGGCCGCCGCGCTTCGCGAAGAACGGCCCGAGGTCAAATACATGCCGCCAGAAGTGGTGGCGGAGTGGGACCGTGCGGTGGGGGACCGGCTCGCCACGAGTGACTTGGCGACGAACCGGCGGATCAGCGACCTGCGGCGGTTGATCTTTGCCGCGTTGCACGCGGGTGGTGCGCCGCTGTTGCTGGGGACTGATTCACCTCAAATATTTAGTGTGCCCGGATTCTCGATGCACCGTGAGATGGCGCTGTGGGTAGCTCTTGGGATGACCCCCTACGAGGTCCTTGAGACGGCCACGCGTCGGGTGGCCGAGTACTTCGATGCGACCGACGACTTCGGATCCGTCGCCGTGGGGCATCGCGCCGACCTGCTGCTGCTGACGGCAAACCCGATCGACGACATTGCCAACGTCGCGAGCCGAGCCGGAGTCATGGCCAATGGGCGGTGGATGGCAGAGGGCGAGATTCAGGAGCGCCTGGCGGCAGTCGCCACGACGTACGGACACTGAGCGGTTAGGGGATCCTGGTCTGCGGATCCACTCCTCGCATGGCACTGATCGGCCCTCGAGACAGAGGTCAATAGGAGTAACGATGTGACGGAATCCACCCCCGCCCTGACACGCTTTGGCGATTTCGTGGCAACCGCCGTGGTGCCGGCCGCGGCCCGGGCGGCGGCCGGCCAGGCCGTGCTCGACACCGTCGGGGTCACGCTGGCTGGGTCGATTGAACCGGCAGCGACGCACGTGCGCGACGTGGCGCGAGCGGAGGGGGGTGCCCCCCGCTGCGCCGTACTGGGGACCGGCGAGCGGACCAGCGCCGGGTGGGCGGCCCTCGCGAATGGTACGGCCGCGCACGCCTTGGACTTCGACGACATGTGTTTCGTGTCGATGGCGCACCCGAGCACGCCGCTCGTTGCGGCCGGCCTGGCGGTGGCCGAACTCGCGGACGCCAGCGGCGCCGCGTTGCTCGACGCCTACTGCGTCGGATTCGAGATCGAGGCGGTGCTCGGACGGACGATGAACCCGACCCACTACGAGCAAGGGTGGCACGCGACAAGCACGCTAGGCAGTATCGGCGCCGCCGCTACGGCGGCCCGCCTTCTCGGCCAGGACGCCCAGACCGCGACCCGGAGCATGGCGATTGCGGCATCGGCAGCGTCGGGCTTGAAGGAGAGCTTCGGGACGATGGTCAAGCCGCTGCAAGCGGGGCTGGCTGGCCGCAATGGCGTGCTGGCGGCACAGCTGGCTGACGGTGGGTTCACGGCGTCTGCACACGCGCTCGAGGGCCCCCAGGGACTATTGAGGGCGATGCAGTCACGGGAGCCGACGCTTGGCGATGGCGCTGCTGTGCTGGGTCGCGTCTGGGAAATTGTCGACGGCGGGATTACCGTCAAGCTGTATCCATCATGCGCCGGGACCCACCCGACTATCGACACCTTGATCGATCTCCGCACCGAGCATCAGTTCGCGCCGGACGAGGTCGACGGTATCGACGTACTGGTGGACAGCGTGACACCCACCGTGCTGATTCACGACCGGCCGACCAGCGGTCTCGAAGGCAAGTTCAGCCTGCACTTTTGTGCCGCGGCGGCCGTGGCGCATGGGCGGGTCAACATCCAGACGTTCGAGACGGGTCTGGCCGATCCGGTCATCCAGGCACTGTTGCCGCGTATCACCATGCGCGTCGATCCGGGCGTGGGCGTGGGGCAACCCACTCTGACCGAGGCGGTGGTCATCGTACGACTCCGAAACGGCCGGGTGCTCGAGCGGCGCGTGCGCGGCGCCCGCGGCTATCCGAATCGTCCACCCACCGCGGCGCAGTTGGGGGACAAGTTCCAAGCCTGTGCCGAGCGAGCCGTGTCGCCGTCGGCGACGCTCGATGCGCTCGATTGGCTCCGAGACCTGGAGCGCCAGCCACGGGTGGCCGCGTTCTCAGATGTATTCACCGCCGTGCCGGCGTGACCGACAAGGAGCGACTGCTACAGATGTCTACACGACGAGTCCGCCGCTCGGTGCTGTTTGTGCCAGCGGTTCGCCCCGATCGATTCGCAAAAGCGCTCGCCACCGGTGCGGACGCGGTGTGTCTCGATCTCGAGGATGGGGTCAGTTTTGACCAAAAAGACGAGGCTCGCGACAAGGCGCTGGCACTGCTCGCAGAGCGGCCCGCCCATCGCGCCGAGGTGATGCTGCGGATCAATGAGCCGGAGTCTGATCTCGGAGAACGAGACCTGACCGCGCTGCTTGGCGCGGGCGTCCGCCCAGATTCATTGATGGTGCCGAAGGTGAGCGGACCCGACGCGTTGAAGGCGTTGGATCGCCGGCTCGCACCTGCTCTTGCCGGCTTGCCGCTGATTGTCCAGATCGAGACTGCGTCTGGGCTGGCCGCGGCCGAAGCAATCGCGACGGCGTCACCGAACGTTGCCGTCCTGTTCTTTGGGGCGGTCGATCTGTCAGCGGAACTCGGCTGCACGATCGAATGGGACGCATTGCTCTATGCCCGGTCTCGCGTGGTCGCGGCGGCGGCCCTAGTCGGGGTGGACGCCATGGACACACCCTTTATGGACGTATCCGCGGCGGACGCGTTGAGCGACGAAGCGCGCGCCGTGCGTCGTCTCGGATTCACCGGGAAGGCCGCGATTCATCCGACGCAGGTGCCGATCATCCAAGGTGCCTTTTCTCCAGACCCGGACGGTGTGGCGTGGGCCAAGCGTATCGTCGAGGCCTACGAAGCGAATAAGGGCGGGGTACTTCTGGTCGACGGGAAGCTGATCGAACGTCCCGTGATTGCGTCGGCGCAACGCATTCTGGCCATCGCCGAGGCCGTGGACGCCGTGGCGAGTCTCTAGCCTTCTGTTGGCCTCCGGGAGGCTCAGGCCCGCGATAGCACCGGCGTGGCACCGACCGGGCTCGCCGCGCGTGGCGATGGCACGGCGGCTGGAACCGCTACGCTGGTGGGCGACTGCTTCCTGCGCATCTGCTCGTTGCGGTCGTGCGCGAGGGCGGACTGCAGCAGTGGAAGATAGAACACGCCGTCACCGATCAGTGTGACTCGATCACGCGACACTTCGACCCAGTCGAGGTCTTCGAACGCCGTCCAGATCATGAGGTGTTCATCGACCACGTCGAGACCGAAACGGTGGCGATACGCCTGCCGATCGACGGACATGCCCTGCAGTTCCTGGAACAGCAAGTGGAGTCTGAGATCGGCCGGCGAGTAGTGGAATCCGCGCATCGCGGGAAATTGCCCGTCGCGAATAGCCCGGAAATATTCGTCGATCCGAACCTGATTCATGAACGCCCAGCCGGGGGAGTCCGGTGTGCCGAAGAAGAACGAGATTCCGGCATAACCCCAACCCCAGGCGTCGAACCCGACCGGACCTAACTCGTCCTGTTGGAAGGGCTGACGAAACAGTTCCTCATACAGATACGTACTCGCGAGCTCGCCGTCTCTTCGCTCGAAGTCGTATGGTGTCACTTGCGTGTAGCCACACGACTCGAGGACCGCTTTGCCCACCCGGTACATCTCCAGGTTGTCTTCCGTCGTGGGGAGTTCGCCTCTCCGATTTCGAGAAAAGTCCGTTCGACCAGCGACATTCAACTCGTAGTGCGTGATGTGGGTGATTCCCGTCGCGGCCATCGCCTCGAGGTCGCGCACCATTGCCTCAAGCGTCTGGTTGGGCCAGCCGAAGATGAGGTCCACACTAGCCGGTAGGCCCAAGGCGTCGCACGATTCGAGCGTGCGGTAGACCTGTTCGGATGTCTGTTTACGCCCGCTGGCCTTGATGAGCTCGTCGTCGAGCTGCTGGACCCCCATGCTGATGCGGTTCATGCCGCTCTGCTTCATACCCAGCAGCTTGTCGTGGGTGAACGTCTGGGGAATACCTTCGAGCGTGACCTCGATATGCGGCGGGATCTCGAACACCCCCCGGACCACATCCATCAGCCGCGGATACTGGTCGGCCTTGTACAGGTTCGACGTCCCGCCACCGAAGTAGATGCTGGCCAGCTCGGTGCCGGCGAAATGGTCCCGGAACATGTCGCCTTCACGCTCCAGGTAACCCAGGTATTCGTCCAGTTGACGATGACCGGTGTAGATCTCGCTGGGGAATAGACAAAAACCGCAGCGATCAGGGTCTGTCGGCAGGCAATACGGCGTGCCGACGTACAAATTGACCTGTTTGCGGATGTCACGGTTGGCCTGCTCGCGGGCCCGCAGGACGTCATGCATCGGGACGTCCTTTTCGAGCCAGTGCACCGGTGATGGGTGGCCGTGCAGCACCTTGTTACTCTGGCGCCGACGCCGGTGCTTCTCCACGAAGGCGTGGACCGCCTGCAAATCGTGCATGGATACTGGTACCCGATCCGACCTGTTGCGAAAACTGGGATCCGAACCGTCTGCTAAACATGGTGGTCGTCTGGGGGCGACCACGCTCAGACTGTATGAACTGTTGGATTGTCGGCCGGACCGTGCGGGTTGTCAACCCGCACGCGCAGCGGACTATCGCACCTTGGCCAGGACGCCGCCGTCCGCGTTGAATTCCACACGAGTCGGCTTGGCGGGCAGCGGCAGCGCCACCAGCACGTCGGCGGCGTCCACCCAGACTCGCTGGGTCATCGGCGGGTGTTCGTCAAAGGTGAACCGAATCGGCACCGGCATCTTGAATCCGTCCGAGACGTCTTCTTGTCTGATACGACCGCTCAAGACGAAAGGGGTCGGGCTGTCGATGAGTGGAGTTACCTTGAGATCGGGGCGGTAGGTAGGCACCTCCACGCCGTAGACCCATTGGTCGAAAAACCAGTCCATCGGTTCGCCGAACGCCTCGGTGACGGCCGTCTCGAACGACTGGGTGGACATGACGCCGCCGACATGGGCGGTGGCGTAGTTACGCATGAGCGCGCTGAACCGCGCATCGTCTCCGGTCTCGGGGTCCACCAGCATCGAACGCAGCATGTGCAGGATATAGGCGCCCTTCTCATAGACGACTATCCGGTAGTCGAACGGTGTGTCCGCCGTGTTGAGTCTGAACCCGACCACCAGCGGTCCTGATTCATGCGCGTCGCTACGGCGCAAGATGTCAGGCCGAAACCCGTAGTGCACGCCCACTCCCTGTCCCACGTGCCCCTCGCCCAGGACATCCAGCCGCCAGGCGTTGAGCATGGCGGCGAATTGATCTGGCGCGTCCAGGCCGTGCAGCGTGAAGAGGGCGGCGGAGTACTGGGCAAACCCTTCCGTCATCCACTGGTCTCGGTATCCGGCCCACCCGATGCCGGCACCCCACCACTGGTGGGCCACCTCGTGAGCTCGGAACAGTTCCGACTCCCCGGTGTGCAACTCGCCGAACGCCTGATAGGACAGCAATACCAGCCCCGGAAACGCTTGGCCGCTCTCGGTCTGTGTTTCGCTGACGAGCAGCGAGTCGTACGGGTATGGGCCAAAGTACTCGCTGTAGAACTCGATGGCGCCAACCAGGTCGTCGATGGTTTTCTCCCGACTGCCCGGAGAGAAACCGAGATGGTT
>CAWWAF010000001.1:0-97353 GCA_963934795.1 uncultured bacterium | reverse complement strand
GCGGAACCACTCTTCCCGGCGGTCTCTGGGCGTGGGCGCTCCGCTCGGGACACCAATCTATTGGTCCGGTCCTGCACAGTCCGGAGTTACGCGTCGGTACATGAGCACAGGAACTTCTCGGTGACTCGCGTCTCCCTCTCCCGCCGGCCGCAGATCTTGGTCGCCACGGTTACGTTGCTCTGCGCGCTCGCCGGGCTGGGCATTCCTGTCGCCGCTCAGCGGGCAGATCCGACAATCCACGGAACGGCGACCGCTCAGGCTGGTACGGTGCTGTTGCCGGGCGTCGTGATCATCCTCATAAACGACGAGCTCGACATCGTCGGTCGTGCGTTCTCCGGCGGCGCCGGAGAGTTTGAGCTACCCGCTGTTCCCCCGGGAAGCTACCGGGTTGAAGCGACCCTGGACGGCTTTGTCCCCATCGCACGGACCGTTACGACCGAGGCAGGGGAACCGCTCCGGCTCGATCTGGCGTTTGACCTGGCGCAAATCGACGAGACGGTTCAGGTCGTCTCGCCCGTGTCCGTCGAGTTCACAGACATCACCGCGCCGGTGGCGCCACGCGAAGTGTTCGACACGGACTTCATTCAGGAGTCCCCGACGTCAGATGACAGTATCCAAAGCGCTTTGCCGTTGCTCCCGGGTGTTGTTCGAGGTCCGGACGGCATCAACATCAAGGGCGGACGTCCAACCCAAAGCGCCCTCCAGGTTGGGGACGGCAGTGTCGTCGATCCGGCGACAGGGAACGCCGCCTTCACGTTGCCATCGAGCGCTATCGAATCGGTCGAGGTAATGCCGAATCCCTACTCTGTCGAGTACGGTCGATTCACCTCCGGCCTCACGATTATCGAGCCGAGACGCGGCGAAGACGCCTGGGAGGTCGCCATCAATAATCCGGTTCCCGCGTTTCACACCAGGAGAGGCCGGCCGCTCGACGTTATCGGTATTCGCGGATTCTCCCCGAGCTTCACCGTCGCCGGTCCCCTCATCCCAAAACGGCTGTTCCTGGCCCAGAGCGCCCAGTACCGCTTTTCCAACAACGACATCCGGAGCCGTCCGCAAGACGAGCGACGCACGCGAGAGTCATTCAATATTTTTACCCGACTGGACGCCGTCCTGACGGCGAGCCATCGACTCGGCGTGACCATCGGCATCTTTCCCGAAGCACTTGACTCCGTGGGTCTGGATACGTTCAATCCGCCGACCGTGACCCCAGATATCGACCGCGCAACGTATCACGTGGCGGTGTCGGAAGTCGCCGCGCTGTCGACCCTCGCCCTGTTCGAGACCACCGCGCAAGTCAACCGGCACCGAGAGGAGGTCAGCGGCGCTGGGACCGGGGCCATGGAGCTCTTTCCGGAGGAGCGCCGTGGCAGTTTCTTCAATGCTCAGGACCGTCGTTCGACCGTCTTTCAGTGGCTCGGCTCGTGGTCAGGCTATCGCCAGAGTGGCATCGGTGGCCATCTGTTCAAGGTGGGCGCTGACGTGCAGCACGTGCGTTTCAGTGGAGCGAGTCTGAGCGCGCCAGTGAACATCCGGCGCCTCGACGGTACTGTGGCCCGCGCAATCACCTTCGGCGATTCGGATCCGCACGCACTGAACAGCACCGACGTGGCGCTCTACGCGCAGAACCGCTGGCAGGCCAACGACCGGTTGCTTCTCGAGTTCGGCCTCCGGCTCGACCGTGACGGGGTGCTCGCGCGGTCGCATGGAACGCCTCGATTCGGCGCGGCGCTCAATCTCAACCGCGACGGCACGATGGCGGTGCGTGGCGGCATCGGTCTGTTCTACGAACGCACAGCCTCGACCGCCGGGGTCTTTGACCAGTTTGAGTCCCGGACGGTCACGGATTTTGCGGTCGACGGCACTCGGCTGGCGCCGCCGACGCTCTTCATACCGAGGACCGCTGGCGATCTCGACACCGCACGCGGACGAACGTGGCATCTTGAATACCAGCATCGCATCACCCCCAACCTCACCTTCTCCGCGGAGCACTTGAGACGTGTCGGCAGTAGGGAACTTATCGTCGAACCGGTAGCCATGCCCTCTGGGGCCCAGCTCCGGCTGTCGAGCGACGGAGCCTCGCGCTACCGGGAGACCGGGCTACAGGTGCGTTACGCGCGGGGCGACCGGTTCAGCCTTGATGTGACCTATGTCTATGCCAAGTCGTCGGCCGACCTGAATGCTTTCAGCGCGTTCTTCAACACGGTCAGGATGCCGCTGATTCGAGACAACGCCTTCGCGCCGACCGACGCGGACGTGCCGCACCGTCTCCTGGCGAGAGCCCGCATCGTCGTGGCCGGGAAGTGGCGCTTCGTCCCGCTGCTCGAAGTCCGAAACGGTTTCCCGTATACGGCCGTCGATGAGCGGTGGGAGTTCATGGGCGTGCGCAACAGCGATCGCCACTTTCCTGCCGTCGTGAGGTTTGACGTGGCCGCTGAGCGTCAGGTCGCTCTTGGCGGATGGCGCCCTTGGCTTGGGGTCCGGATCCTCAACGTCTTTGACCGTATCCACCCGCGGGACGTGCAGAACATCTTGTCGTCGCCCCGTTTCGGGGAGTTCTTTAACTCGGATCCGCTTCAGGCGAGGATCACGGTGCGGATGCAGCTGTAGTGGACCGCGGTTGAGGCCGAGCTACCAGCGTATGCGCGTCGGGTTGGTCTCTTGCTAATCGAACGACGCCAGATACGCGACGATCTGCCGAATCTGGTCGTCGGTGAGTTCGCGGCTCGAAATCGGCGGCATCTGTCCAAACCCCTCTCGGACCACCGCGAGCACGTAGTCGGGATCGAACGTGCCCGGCACCAGCGGAGGGCCCTGGCCGCCGGTGCCCCCGTCGCCGTGACACATCCCACAGACCTGGGCATAGGGTGCGGCGCCGGCGTGCGCCTCCGGGGCGTTGGCGATCGAGGCTGACGGTTGATCTGGGCCGGGTAGGCCGAACGCGACGAGCGAGGCATCCGGCCCGGCTCCGGTGGCAATCAGAATGAACTGTTTTCCCGCGCGCGACCGATAGCTCATCGGATTGCCACTGGTACGGTTGGCGGTGGGCACGCGGTAGAGCTCGCGGCCGGTCTCCGCGTCGAAGGCGTACAGATACGGGTCGCCGCCACCCAGGAACACGAGTCCGCCGGCGGTGACCATCGGGCCGTTGGCACCCCGTGTGCCGAGGCGGTCCGGCAAGTCCACGTCCCGCAGGAGAGGATGACTGCGCATGACCCGGCTACCTTC
Source organism: uncultured bacterium (assembly GCA_963934795.1). GTDB lineage: Bacteria > Acidobacteriota > Vicinamibacteria > Vicinamibacterales > UBA8438 > UBA8438. Next base: position 94,125 of record CAWWAF010000001.1, on the reverse strand, counting down.
ACCGAACGGAACACTCCAGGCGATGTCGCCGGCATTGAGATCGATAGCCACCAGTTTCGCGTATGGCGGTTTGATCAGTGGAATCGGGCCCAGTCGACTGCGCTCCGTCGGGACGTAGCCTTCCAGTCCCCGAAAAATCCCGGGGGACGCGCCGCGGGCGCAGTTGTTCGTGTAGGGGACATCCACATCAGGCACGTTCGGATCCATCGCGCACACCTGGTTCGGTGTCCCGCCCTCTGAGGTCCGGACGTAGAGAAAGTTGGTGGCCGGGTCGAGCGCGGCGCCACCCCAGTTGGCGCCACCGTCGACCCGGGGCCGTTGGAGCGTGCCTCTCAGGCTTGGCGGCGTGAAGAGCGGGCCGAGACGAAAGGTGCGCAGTTCTTCCAGCGCAAGCCGGTGTATCTCCGGTGTCAGGTCGTTGGCATCGTCGAGCGAGACGCCCTGGCCGGAGAACGGCGGCGGCTTTGTGGGAAACGGCTGGGTCGGGTAGGGCACTTCGCCCGGGACATCGGTCTCGGTGTCCACCGGCCGCTCCTCGATGGGCCAGACCGGTTCGCCGGTGACCCGGTCGAACACATAAGTGAATCCCTGCTTCGAGACCTCGGCCACGGCATCGATACGGCGGCCATCAACCTCGAGTGTCATCAGGTTCGGCGCCGAGGTCAGGTCGTAGTCCCAGAGCCCGTGGTGGACGGTCTGGAAGTGCCACTCGCGTTCGCCGGTGCGGGCGTCGAGCGCGACCAGTGATTCGGCGAACAGATTGGCACCGAGCCGCTGACCGCCCCAAAAATCACTACTCGGGGTGCTCGTTGGCACGTAGAGCAGACCGCGCTCTTCGTCGAGTGACATCAGGCCCCAGACGTTGGCGTGACCGGTATAACGCCACGACCCATCCTGCCAGGTGTCGGCCCCGAAGGCGTCGTTCGACTGGGGGACCGTGTAGAACACCCATCGACGTTCGCCCGTGTGCACGTCGAACGCTTGCACTGCTCCAGGCGTATCGAACCGGTGCTGGACGCGGTCCGGCACGCGGCTGCCAATGATGATGAGGTCGTCGTAGATGACCGCCGGCGAGGTCTGGTCGAATTCGTCACTGGTGACGGTATTGGGGAAGTCTTTGGTGATGACGACGTGTCCGTCCTCACCGAATGACCGGATTGGCTCGCCGGTCTTCGCATTGACCGCATAGATGCGGTCTCGACTGTTGATGAAGACGCGCATCTCGTCGCCGGTACCCCAGACGGACGCCCCGCGATGCTTGAAGCCACCGGGGCCGGCGCCACGTGGCCCGGTCCGGTACGCCTCGGGGTCGAACGCCCAGAGTTCCTCCCCCGTCTCGGCGTCGAGCGCGACGATACGCGTATACATCGTGGCCACGTAGATGACGTTATCGATCATCAGCGGCGTGGCCTCAAAGCTGCCGGGGCGCGTGTTGAACTCCTGGTTCGGGAGTTCGTTCGGTTCCCAGGTCCAGGCGATCTCCAGCTGTTCGATGTTCGCCCGGTTAATGTCGTCGACCGGCGAATACTTGGACGCGTCCTGAGTGGCGCCGACATAGCGCCATTCGACCATCTCATCCGGCGGGGCCTGGGCAGCGAGAGGGAGGACGGCGGCGGCGGCCAGCGCGGCGACCGTCGTAAGACATCTCTGTGTGGTCATGAGCACCTTTGTTCGTTTACCACTTGTCGAAGCGGACCAGCTCGCGGTCGATCATGCTGATGGTGGGCCGGCCTGACATGGCCATGTTCCTGGCCAACTCGGTTTGCAGGATTTCGACCACGGCTTGCACGCCCTCGGCTCCGTAGGCGGCCAGCCCCCACATTGGCGGCCGCGCGACCATGATGGCCGTGGCTCCCAGCGCCAGTCCTTTGAGCACGTCGGTGCCCCGGCGGAAGCTTCCGTCGACGAGGATGGGGACCTGGCCATTCACCGCGTCGGCCACCGCTGGCAGCACGTCGACCGGCAGCGCGCCCTGCCCGCCCATGAGGCCACCATGATTCGAGACGACAAGGCCGTCGGCGCCGCGTTGGAGTGCCGTTCGAGCATCCGCGACACTCATGATGCCTTTTACGATGACGGGCACATTCACCGCTTGGGACAGTTGCTGGACCGTATCCCAGTTGGTCGCAATGGGTGCCCCGGCCGCGGACACACCGATGGTCACACAGAGCGCCGCGCAGCCGGCCGACACCGCGTGCGACGCGTCATCGGCCGCCCGGCCGGAATCCGCGTAGACCTGCGACCATACCGGTTCACTGCTGGCGGCGACGATCTGCTCGATCGGCTGGCTGGCCTCGCTGGTCGCCACCATGACCGCCTTGGCCGCCCCGGCGCCGCGCGCTGTGCCGAGTTCGCCGTCCGCGTGCAGATCTCCCTGGTTGGCCACGGGCCCGACGATAATCGGCGCGAACATCTGGTGCCCGAACAGCTCCGTGGTCAGGTCCAGATCCATCGCATAGACCATCAGCCGCTGACGGAAGGTCATTTTGTCGAACGACCGCCGGTGGCCACCGCTGATGGTCTGATATCGCGCGGGTGGGAGTACGAGCCTGGCCATCGACTCGAACTCGGTCGCGTTGACCAGTTCCAGGACGGGCGCCAGGATATCCGTGTCCGGACCGCCCGAAGGCTGCCCAGCCGCGGCCGCAGATCCGGCCACGAATGCGCCCAGGGTTCGTAACGACTCTCGTCTGTCGACCGTCATCTTCCGTATCCCTCGTGTCGCGTCCCCATGGTCTCCGCCTTTTGCAATCGTCCGGCTGGTGATCACGCCGTCCTGCCGTTGACTTGCGTATCGGCTACGGGAAGTTGGTGGTTACCATGCTGCGTTTGATGTCGGCGAGCGTGGCCGCCCCGACCGAGGCCATCGCCTGGCGCAGTTCGGCATTCAACATCTCAATGACTTTTTGTGCGCCCAATTCACCGAACGCGCCGAGTCCCCACCGCGACGCCCGCCCGAGGCAGACCGCGTCGGCGCCCAAGGCCAGGGCCTTGAGCACATCAGTGCCCCGGCGGAATCCGCTGTCTATGAGGACCGGCACCTGATCTCCGACCGCCTCGACCACTTCCTCGAGCACTTCGAGGGTCGATGGCCCATAGTCGAGGGACCGCCCGCCATGGTTCGACACGATAATGCCGTCCACCCCGTGGTCCAGGCACCGCTTGGCCCCTTCGCCGGTCAGGATGCCTTTGGCCAGCATTGGCACCTTGCACATCGGCTTCAGGTCGTCGAACATCTTCCACTCGTACCACAGCCGGAACGCGCCTACTCGATACGGATTGGGCGGGTTCGGCGGTGTCCGGCGGCGGACCTGGCGCGGTGCGCCACCCAGATGACGGACGTGCAGGTCACGTTCATACAAGGTCGCCTGCTGGTCGATGGTGACGACGATGGTCTGGGCCCCGGCCTCCTGGCCGGCGTCGAGCGCGGCCCGGTTGGGATCGAGTTCTCGGGTCGCATACCGTTGGTACCAGAGCGGACCTTCGGCTTCTTCCGCGATGCGCTCATATGGAAAGCTGGACGCATTGCTGACGATCATCGTGGTCGAGGTGGTCGTCGCCGCACGATACATCCCCAATTCGCCGTCAGGATGCAGATCGCGCTGCCGTGACGTCGGAGCCAGCATGATGGGGCTGGGCATGCCGTGTCCAAACAACTCCGTTGTCGTATCGACGTCGGCCGGCGCCACGCCGCCACCCCCGACCAGTTGGACCCAGTCGAATGCGTCGCGATTGCGATGCAGCGTGAACTCCGACTCGGTTCCATGCGCGCTGTAGTCGTACGTCGACAGCGGGACGTTGGCGCGGAACAGCGGTTCAAAGTCGAAGACATCGCGTATTTCGTCGAAGCCCATGAACCGTCGATGCGAGTCGAGCGGCCAGGGGTCGCGCTGCGCGTGCAGCAAAGGCGATGCGGCCAGAAACGAGCCGAGCCCGGCGATAGCCTGGCGTCGAGAAACTCCCCGGCGCCACGCGTGTTCAGCTTTTCCCACGATTCCTCCAGTTCCCTACGCAACCACACGGGTCAGCCTTGCCGAGCCTCTAGTCCGCGAGCCGCGTCACAGCAAGGGATGTACACAGAATCTATACGAGATCGGTACGGCGTGCCAGAGCCGGTGCGGCTCAGATCAGGCCCACCGTCCAGAGGACGTACACCATCGCCATCGCCGTTACGCCATTGACCAACGTGACACCGCCGAAGGAAATCAGCGCGGCCTTCAACGACATGCGCGAGAGCGACGTGCACACCCAGAAGTAGCTCGAGTTCACGTACTTGATGATGATGGAGCCGGACGCGCCGGCCAGCATCGTTGCCTCTGGGCTCAATCCCAGCGTGTCCATCATCGGTGCCGCCACCGAAGCCGCGGTAATCACCCCGACGGTGGTGGAGCCGGTGATCATGTTGCCGGCGATGCCCAATACAAATGGCAGAAAAATGGCCGGCAACCCGGTTGAGAGCACGAAGTCCGCGATGGCATCCACGGCTGGCGTCTCGCGGAGAATCTGGCTCAGCGCGCCGCCCAGCCCCGTCACCATGATGATCATCGCCGACGCGCGAAGCGCCTCCTCGATCCAGGCGTCTTTCCGGTCTTTACTGTGGCTCGCGTTCGTGTTCCGGTATGACAGCAAGATGCCGATTCCCAAGGCCACGACCGGCCACCCCAGGTAGAGCATCGCCGCGTTCACCAGATGGTCTGCTGGCAGCGCGAACGCCGCGACACTCTTTCCCGCAATAAGTGACAACGGGATCAGAATCGGCGCATACGCGCGCCATGTCGACGGAAGCTCTGACTCGCGGCCCTGCTCCACCAAGGACTGCCCGACGAATTCGCGCGACGGTGGTGAGTCGATGTGAGGGCCGACCACGAGGGCGTAGCCCCATCCCGCGAGCGCCGCGACCAAGGTGCAGAGACCGCCGTACAGGATGACCTGGCCGATGTCGGCACCGACCAGCGCCACCGCGGCGAGGGGCCCGGGGGTCGGTGGCACCATCGCGTGGGTGAGCTGCATCGCCCCGACCAGACCGGTGGCCATCACGCTCATGTTGAGTCCGCTGTTGATAGCGGCCGAATGCACGAGCGGATTGAGGATGAGATACCCGACGTCCGAAAAAATGGCAAGCCCGATGACAAAGCCGCTCAGAGTCAGCGCGAGCGGCATACGTGCTTCGCCGACCCACCGAATCATCGACCCCGTAATCCGCTCGATGCCTCCGGTGTGTTTGAGCGCCTCGGCCAGAAGCGAGCCGAGCACGATCACCACCGCGATATCCTCGATGGTCCCACCGAAACCCTGCTCGAACGCACCGATAAAGGCATCGCGGTCGAATCCCGGGAGCAACCCGAACAACACGGTCGGCACCAGCAGCGCGATGAAGACGTGCCACTTGGAGACGGTGATCAGCAGGAACAGGAGCGCGACCACGGCGACGAGACCGCTGATCGCGATGAGTGCGCTTTCGGTAATCATGCGTGGCGATACTGCGTGCCGCGTCGGCCGAGACGGCCTGCGCGGCCTCCGGCGGCAAGAAAAGTTCTGGGCTGTGGGGATCCTATCTCAGTCCAGGCTCTACACGTGGCTCGTCATGTTCGTTACACTCGACGAGCGTGTTTACGACTGCCGCAGCAGGTGCCGCGGGCTCCGCCAATATGTAAAGGTGGCCGCGAGCGGCTGACTTGGGAAGTGCGTCTTCTGGTCGGCGCTGGGCACAACAGTCCTCGCGTCGCATCGAGTAGCTCTCCAAAATGCGCACGTCATCCGGACGGGCGGGTCATCACATCAACACCATGAGAGAACAGATGCTCACCTGGGAGCAGGCCTATACGGCCGGTGCGGCCGCCGTGGGCGGCAAAGGCTGGAATCTGAGTCGGCTCCATCGCTATGGATTCGCCGTTCCCGCTGGCGGGGTCCTTGACGCGTCCGTCTATCGGTCGCTCGTCGAGACACCGGAGGTCGCGGTGTCGTTGGAGGAGATACGTGAGGTCGGGGCCCACGACGTTGCGTCGGCGCGGGTTGGACGACTGCTGAGTGGGATAAGGGAGCGACTGGTCGACCTGGGTCTTCCGGGTCCCGTTCAGGCAGCCGTCGCGGCTTTTCTGCGCGAGCACGGGCTGCACGACCAGCCCGTCGCGGTCCGCTCGAGCGCGGTTGGGGAAGACAGCGAAGGCCTCGCGTTCGCGGGTATCCACGACAGTGTCCTCAACGTTCGGGGCCCGGAGGCCGTGGCCAAGGCGATTCTCCAATGTTTCGCGTCGCTGTGGACCCCCCAGGCGGTCGCATATCGCCGGCGTTTCAAGGTCGGTGACCTGGATACACCCTGCGCGGTGGTTATCTGTCGGATGGTGGGCGATGAGACAGCCGGTCCCGCCGCGGCCGGGGTCGCGTTCTCATGTGAGCCGGTGACCGGACAGCGGGAGGTGGTCACCGTCAACCTGGCCCGAGGGCTCGGCGACGCGGTCGTTCAAGGGACGATACAGCCGCAGCAGTTCCAGGTTCGCACCCACCCGGAGTCGTTCGTAGAGCGCAAGGACGACTCCGAAGAAGCCGCGATTCTTGACGACGACCAGCTCTCGTCACTCGCGCGCCTTGTCATGCGCGTCCACTGGGCGCTCGGCGACGGGCAGGATCCGCAGGACGTCGAGTGGGCCTTCGACGGCGACGCGTTCTGGCTGCTCCAGGCCCGACCGGTGACTCGTTTGCCACGGTGGTCCTTCCCCGGCGTGCCGCCAGGGCCCACGACGTGGTCCAACGCCAATATCGTCGACTCGCTTCCCAACCCGGTGACCACCATGACCTGGTCGGTCATGACATCCGCGGTGCAAGCCATCGTGTATGCCTCGCTCGAGGCGGTGAAATACCCGATGCCCGACGGGATGGAAGTCCTACGGTGTTTCGCGGGGCGGCCGTATTTTGACCTTGGCAGCCTGCAGTGGGGCCTGTACGACGCGCTTGGGATTCCGACGGCGGAGACCAACCGCGCAATGGGCGGTTTCCAATCGGAGATTGAGGTGCCACCCGGCAACCCCATCCGGGGGCGAGTCGGCCTGTCGCGCCTGCGGCGCCGCATGCGCCTCCTGGGTCGGTTCCGGCGACTCGCCAAAGAAGCGCCGGGCGACATTGAGGCGATGATCGACGGTGCCCGAGTGCTGCGCGGCCGGGATCTGAGCGCCCTGAGCGACGCGGCTCTACAGGCGGAACTGACGCAGATACAGGCCGACGTGCTCCAATATCAACCGACCCTTCAGATTGCAGCCGCCTACTACGGCGGTTGGATGACGGTGGCCCACGACCTGCTGGAGTTTTCGACCGGGAGCCGTGAAGAGTCATTGGTGACCAGGATGCTCGCCGCATCGGGAGACGTGGCCAGCGCCGAACAGGGCTACGGGCTGTACGAGCTCGCGCGGCTTGCGGAGGGCGAGCCGGAGGCCGTTGAGGCGCTGGCGTCGGCTGACCCGTTCGCCTGGCGTATGTTGGCCGCGGCGTCGCCGTTCCGGTCTGGTATGGACCGATACCTGCATCGTTTTGGTCACCGAGCCGTCTTTGAGATGGAGTTTGCGAGTACTCGCTGGCATGAGGCCCCGACGTACCTCATTAGCCAGATCCGGTTTCATCTGGACCATCCAGACATGCCGGACCCCCGCGTCCGAGCCGAGGACGTTCGCCGGCGTGCGCGGACCGACCTGAGGCATGTGCCGTGGTCCGTCCGTCCGCTGGTGCGATGGCTGCTGGACCGCGCCCGCTACGGTGCCGGTCTACGCGAGAACGCCAAATCAGGGATGGCCGCCGGAGTGGCCATGGTGCGCCAGGTGTGCCGTGAGCTCGGCCGTCGGCTCGTCGATCGCGGACAACTCGCCTCCGCCGACGATATCTTCTACCTCGCATTCCCAGAGGTCGAGGCATGTTTCGACGGCGGCTGGGCCGCTGCCGGTGTCCTCAGGCTCGTCGCGGACCGGCAGGCACGACGTGTCCGCCAGGTCTCGCAGAAGCTCCCGGGTGTCATCGAGGGAGCGACCTGGACCGCGCCCGAGACGCCCCCGCCCGTCTCCGACGGGGCGGTCCGAGATGCGGCGTTTGGCGATCTCGTCCGGAACGGGTTGGCGGCCGCGCCGGGCGCCGCGGTTGGGCCCGCGTGTGTACTGGTCTCCCCACACGATGCCGAACGGATGCAGCGCGGCGACGTGCTCGTCGCGCCGTCCACCGATCCGGGGTGGACGCCCCTGTTTCTCCGCGCGTCGGCGGTCGTGATGGAGACCGGGGGGTATCTTTCTCACGGGGCCGTCGTCGCGCGCGAGTTCGGCATTCCCGCCGTCGTCAATGTGCGCGACGCCATGGAGCAAATCCGTGACGGTGACCGTCTGCGGGTTGATGGCGACCACGGCGTCGTGACTCACCTTGACTAGCGCCCGTGTCGCGCTACGTTACGCGGATTCGGTTGTTCCTCGCGTTGTGCTCGACCTCCGCGAGACCTAATGCCTCAAGGACCGGCCGTACAGAGTTCGCGAATTCTGGCTGCAATCTACCTGCCACGGCAGGGACGATCTTCGGTGCACGAGTATGCGATCCTTGCAGGCATGTTCGGAACGGATCGATTGGCCGCCCCTTCTACTACCACGGACACGCGATGACACGAATTTGCGTCTTTACCGGATCGAGCCCAGGGGCACTCGACGCGTACGCCGCGTCTGCACGCGAGCTGGCCCGTGTCCTCGTGTCGCGTCGGCACACGCTGGTGTACGGTGGCGCCAAGGTTGGCCTGATGGGGGTAATCGCCGACGCGGTCATTGCCGGGGGGGGCGAGGTGATCGGCGTCATTCCCGCTCACCTGGAAGCGAAAGAGGTGGCGCATCGCGGACTGAGCGAGCTGCGGGTGGTCGGCTCGATGCACGAGCGGAAGGCCGTCATGTCGGAGCTGTCCGATGGCGTCGTCGCCCTGCCTGGCGGGCTCGGCACACTGGAAGAGCTGTTTGAGATGTTGACCTGGGCCCAGCTCGGGCTCCACGGCAAGCCGTGCGGCGTGTTGAATGTCGCGGGGTACTTCGACCGCCTGTTGGAGTTTCTGGACCACGCGGTCGATCAGCGGTTCATCTCGGGGCTTCATCGGGGCCTGCTGCTGTCCGACGACGACCCGACGGAGTTGATCGACCGGATGATGGCCTGCCAGGTGCCGAACACGGGGAAGTGGCTCGACCGAGATACCAGTTGAGGTCGACCTGTTGGTCCGGCGACTCCGATGGCGTATGCTGCCGTCTCCATGACCAGACGGGGGAGCACAGGGTGACCATGATCGCGAGCAGGAGTCTGGTAGTGGCGGTAGGGTGCGTTGGCGTGCTCCTCGGTGGCGCGGTGCAGGCGGCGGCCCAGACGGTACGCGTCGAGCGTCTGTCCGATCGCCCCATCATTCGACCGGACCTCGACGCCAGTATCGGCACCAACATCCAGGGCCCATCGCTCATCAAGGTTCCCGACTGGGTCCAGGACCCCTTGGGCAGTTATTACCTGTACTTCGCGGACCACAAGGGCCGCTACATCCGGATGGCCTACGCTGACGATCTGCTGGGACCTTGGCGCATTCATCCGCCAGGCAGTCTCCAGATCGAAGATTCAGAGTTTCTGACGGAGCCACCTGAGGTCTCTGACGAGGAGGTCGAACGGTTGACGGCTGCCCGACGGCGCAACGGCTCCGCCGCCTTGTCTCACGACGTGCGGACCGAAGTGACGACCCCGCACATCGCATCGCCGGACGTGCACGTCGATGATGAGAACCGGCGGATCATCATGTACTTTCACGGCCTCGACGGCGTGAGCCGCCAGGTGTCGCGGGTGGCCACGTCTTCCGATGGAATCCGATTTGTGGCGCGGCCCGAACGGCTGGGGAGGACCTACATGCGGGTCTTCCGCCACGAGGGCTATACCTACGCGATGTCGATGCCGGGGCAGTTCTACCGGTCTCGAGATCCGCTGGGCGGCTTCGATGAGGGTCCCCGGTTGTTCAACTCCTCTATGCGCCATAGCGCGCTGCTGAAGCGCGGGAACATCCTCACGGTCTTCTGGACCCAGGTCGGTGACGTGCCGGAACACATCAAGGTGAGCACGATAGACCTGTCCGGCGATTGGTTGGGGTGGTCGGAGACACTGGGCGTCGAGGTACTGCGGCCAACCTACGACTGGGAGGGCGCGAACGCGCCACTCGAGCCGTCTGTGCGCAGCACCGCCTATGGCCACGTCAATCAGCTCCGCGACCCCGCAATTTACGAGGACGCCGCGACGGGACGGGTCTTCCTGGCCTATGCCGTCGCTGGCGAAAGCGGCATTGCGATCGCCGAGGTGCACCTGGACTTTAATTAATCGTTACGAGAGTGGAGGACTGCAATGACTGACAACCGATGGCTGAGCGTCAGACGCATGGCGGGCGCGTTCGGAGCGGTGTCGCTGGCGACGCTCGCGGCGTGCGGTGGCGGCGAGTCGATGGAGCCGGTGCCCGAGACGGCGATGCCCGCGGCCGAGACAGGGACTACGAGCGACTGGGTTGACCGGCATCTGCCGAACCCAACCGGAGAAGCGTTGCTCAATTGGGCGAAGCTGCCCGACGACCGGGAGTGGGGGTCAACGGCCGGGATCGACATCGGCCCGGACGGTCACGTATGGGTCTATGACCGGTGCGGCGGGTTGGCGCTGGCGGGCGGGTGCGAAGAGAACCCCGACCGTGATCCGATCTTCAAGTTCGACAAAGATACCGGCGCCATCCTGGCGCAGTTCGGCAAGGGCCTCTTCGTGCTCCCACACGGTATTCACGCGGACGATGATGGCAACGTCTGGGTGACCGACTCGCAGGGGAACGAGGGTGGAACCAAGGGACACCAGGTCATCAAGTTCAGTCCGGAGGGAGAGGTCCTGCTCAGACTTGGGACTGCCGGTCAGCCAGGGAGTGGACCTGGGCAACTCAATGAGCCGTGCGATGTCATCACCGCACCCAATGGCGATATCTTTGTGTCTGATGGGCACAGTGGTCAGAATCCTGACCCGCCGGAGGGAGCCACCGGTCGAATCATGAAGTTCTCGGCCGATGGCACGTTCATCAAGGAGTGGGGCGAAGTCGGGTTTCGGCCGGGGCAGTTCCGGACACCACACGCGATGGAATTCGACTCTCAAGGCCGTCTCTACGTGGCTGACCGCGGCAATCACCGCATCCAGATCTTTGACCAGGAAGGTGAGTTGCTCGACATCTACGAGCAATACAGCCGGATCAGCGGGTTGTTCATCACCGCCGACGATACGCTGTACGCGATCGACTCTGAATCAGGGGTCGAGAATCACCCGGGTTGGAAGACCGGCGTGCGGATTGGGCCCTCCAGCGAGGACCGGTTGACCGGGTTTGTACCGCCGCACCCGCATGACGTTCGGGTTCTGCAGGGCGTCGCTGGAGAAGGCGTGGCCGTGGATGGTGACGGCAACATCTACGCGGCGGAGGGGCCGGGGTCACGTCCGACAGCCGGTGGCGGCGTCACCAAGTACGTCGCGAACTAGCCAGGCGCCGGGTTAGTTCGCGCGCCGGATCGCCCTCGTCGCATGGCCGTCAGGGCGCGTCGGAGAAGTTGGACGGCCGGACCCACCGGGTCCGGCCGTTTGCTTAGTGGAACGTCACGCGCGCGACATTCGGCGGGTCGTCACCCTCGAACACGGGATGGACGACATACACCTCGTCACCGATGACCGCCGCCGTCGTGGCTGCGGTCTCGAACGTCGCCACCCCCGCCACCTCGGCGGTCTTCCAATCATCCGCGCTGGTCAGGGCCACCACTCGGGAGTCCGAGTTGCTGACGATCGCCAACCGGCCCGCCGACCACACAATGCCGTCCCCGCCGGGGACGGGTTCTGCGAGGCTGACCGCCGCGGAGGACCCAGGGTCACTCACGGGGACCTTCCACAGCTCTGCGCCGCGGGCCACGAGCAGATAGCCATCCGGATGCACCTCGATGCCGTTGGGACCGCCGGCCGCATCGTCGAATCGGTGGAGAAGCGATGCCTCGTACTCGGGGGTCACCCGATAGATGGCATTAAGCATCGTGTCCGTCACATACACCGTGCCGTCGTCGGAGACCGCGGCATCGTTGGCGAAATGGGTGGCGTCCGGGTCCGAGACTGTGGCGGCAAGATCTACCAGCGCGATCCGGTCGCCGGATGTGAGGTCATAGACGGCAAGCTCGGCTTGTCCCGCGGTGGTGCCTTCAAAGACGGTGCGGTCGGAGTTGGCCACGAGCAACCGGTCCCGCACCTCATCGACCTCGATTCCGACGGACGACACGAGATCCGGGTCGGCAACGACGGTGCTGACGCGTCCGTCTGGGTGGAGTTGGAGAATAGAGCCCTCCGACAACGAGCCGGTCAAGATCCGGTCATTGGTCCGGTCGTATTCCACGCCTTCTGGGATGAAGCCGCCCCGCTCAGCCACGATCACGTCGGGGAGTCTCGTGGCTGTTGTCTCCGTTGGTGGCGCGGGCGCGGGCGCCGTGTCTGCCCCAGGGGCCTCCGGTTCTGTTCCACATCCGGTGACGAGAGCACCGGATAAAACGATCGCAAGTGTTGTGATGCGCATTGACTTCGAGCCTCCCCAAGACATTTTATGCGATCCGATGCAGGTTTTTGGGAGCACGGTGGGCCGCGCGGGGGTCCGCTTCAGCTATCATCATGGGATGATCACTTCCTGTCCGGGCTCCATCACTCCATGATGGCCGCCTCCCACACCGGCGTCGCCAACCCCCTCCGTCGCAACATCGCCATCATCGCTCACGTTGACCACGGTAAGACCACACTGGTGGATGCCATGCTCCATCAGAGCGGTGTCTTCCGAGCCAACGAGCGGGTCGAGGAGCGGGCGATGGACAACACCGACCTCGAGCGAGAGCGCGGAATCACCATCATGGCCAAGAACACGGCCATCCACTACGGCGATCTGCTCATCAATATTGTCGACACGCCAGGCCACGCGGATTTTGGTGGTGAGGTCGAACGTACGTTGACGATGGTCGACGGTGTGCTGCTGCTGGTGGATGCGTCCGAAGGGCCGTTGCCCCAGACCCGATTCGTGCTACGAAAAGCGCTCGAGCAGCGGCTGACACCGATCGTGGTCATCAATAAGATCGACCGCCAGGATGCGCGGCCAGCCGAGGTGTTGGACGAAATCTACGACCTCTTTATTGACCTCGACGCCACGGAGGATCAGATCGACTTTCCCGTGCTTTATGCGAACGGGAAGGCCGGGACGTCCAGCCTCAGTGCCTCTGAGCCGGGTGAAGATTTACGGCCACTGCTGGACAAGATCGTTGAGCGCATGCCTCCGCCGTCAGGAGATCCGGAGGCCCCGCTTCAGGTGCTTGTCTCGAACCTCGACTCCAACGAGTATCTGGGACGGATCGCGATCGGGCGTATCTTCAACGGTCGCGTCGCGCTAGGTGACGCGGTGGCAGTCTCGAAGATCGATGGCAGCATCGAGGCCACGAAGGTCACCAAGCTCTATACCTTCGATGGGCTCCACCGCGTCGAAGTACAGGCCGCCGCTGCTGGCGATGTGATCTGTCTCGCCGGCATCGACAACATCACTATCGGGGAGACGATTACCGATCTGGAGACTCCCAAGCCCATTCCACCCCTGCACGTCGACGAGCCGACGGTCTCCATGATCTTCGGAATCAATACGTCGCCCATGGGGGGGCGTGACGGGAAATATGTCACCTCGCGCAATCTGCGTGACCGGCTTGCGCGCGAGTTGATCGGGAACGTCTCGATTCGCGTCCAGGACACCGAGTTTGCGGAACAGATGCGCGTTGTCGGGCGGGGCGAACTGCAGCTGTCGATCCTCATCGAGATGATGCGCCGGGAGGGCTACGAGATTCAGGTATCGCGGCCGCAGATCGTGACGCGTGAGATCGACGGTCGTACCGAAGAACCTGTCGAACATCTGGTGATCGATGTGGCGGAGGATTACCAGGGGGTCGTCATTGCCCAACTTGGGACTCGGCGGGCCACGATGATGAAGATGGTCAATCACGGCAGCGGTCGTGTTCGACTTGAGTTCCGTATTCCTACCCGTGGTCTGATCGGATTTCGCTCGCAGTTCCTGACCGATACCCGTGGCACCGGCATCATGAACCACCTGTTCGACGGCTGGGAACCGTGGCACGGACCGATCGCCGGGCGACCCACCGGCGCCCTCGTGGCGGACCGGGCGGGCAAGGCGACCGCGTTCGCGATCTACAACCTGCAAGAGCGGGGCGAGATATTTATCGAACCAGGGACCGCTGTGTACGAGGGGATGGTCATCGGTGAGAACGCCCGGCCGTCGGACATGGACGTCAACGTTACCAAGGAAAAGAAGCTGACGAACATGCGTCAGTCGACCGCCGATGATGCGTTGCGTCTGGTGCCGCCCCGGCTGCTCAATCTCGAGCAATCGATCGAGTTCATCAACGATGACGAACTGGTCGAGGTGACGCCGCATAGCATCCGCCTGCGCAAGCGGGTGCTCGCCTTTAACCAGCGACCGAAGAAAGAGACCGCGTAGCAGTGCCGTGTCCCAGAAGTTCGCTGGCATTTTTCGGGCGGGGCATCCCGCCTGCCGGCGTTGCTCCTCGGTCACATACTGCCCGTATGCTCCCTCGTCGCGCCTTGCCAGCCGGGATGCCGCGCCCCAAAAAACTACCAGCGAATTTCTGGGACACGACACTAAATCTCGCGGCGCTTCCACGTGCCGCGCCGGAACACGGTCACGCCGACCACGGCGAGCAGACTCTGGCAGACGGCGATGGCGACAAAGATCCCGGTCGGCCCTAATCCGACCGGGTTTGACAGCGTCCACGCCAAGGGGAGCTGGACCACCCAGAAAACGACAAAGTTGATCCAGGTGGGCGTCGTCGTGTCACCGGAGCCGTTGAACGCCTGGACCGTCACCAATCCGAAGCCCCAAAACACATAGCTGAAGCTGATCGTCCGTAGACAGGCGATTGCGGTCGCCGCCGCGTTCGGTTCGGTGGTGAACAACGCGACGATCGGGGTCGCGAGCATGAACAGCAAGAGCCCGACCGAGCCCAGGAACGCCGAACTGCATCGGGCCGTGAACCATACCGACCGCTCTGCCCGCTCCGGATTCCCTGCGCCGAGGTTCTGTCCCACCAAGGTCGCCGCTGCGTTGCCCATGCCCCACGCCGGCAGCAGGATAAAGATGATGATCCGGATGGCGATGGTGTAGCCGGCCAACGCGGTTTCACCGAACGGCGCCAGGATCCGGATCAGACCCAGGAAACTGGCCGTGCTGATCAGGTATTGCACGACGCCAATCCCGCTGACCCGCAGCAGTCGCGCCATCACGCCGACGCTGATCCTGACACGACGCCAGTCGATCTGGATGACACCCCGCCCATTGGTGAGGTGGTGGAGCTGATACAGCACACCCACGGCCCGACCGAAGGTGGTGGCGATGGCGGCGCCTTCCAGACCCATGGCCGGGATTGGCCCGAGTCCAAAGATCAGCACGGGGTCGAGCGCCATGTTGATCAGGTTGGCCAGCCAGAGTGACCGCATGGCCAGCGCCGCATCTCCGGCGCCTCGAAAGATCGCGTTGATCAGGAATAGCAGCATGACGGTCACGCTGCCGCCGAGCATGATCGACGTGAACGGGCGCCCGTTGGCAGCCAGCTCGGGCGTCGCACCGAGCATCTGCAACAGGTCCTGGGCCCACACCACGCCGATCGTCCCGAGGACAATGGACACCGCCACGCCGGTGGCAATGGCCTGCACCGCCGTCAGGGACGCCTGTTCAGGCGAACCTTCGCCGATGCGTCGCGAGACCATCGCGGTCGTGCCCATGCAGAGACCGATGGCGACCGAGAACACAAGCGCGAGCAGCGAATCGGACAGGCCGAGAATCGCAACGGCTTCAGGGCCGAGCCGGGCCACGAAAAAGACGTCGACCACCGCAAAGAGCGATTGCATCGACATTTCAAGCACCATCGGGATGGCCAACAGCATGACCGCGCGCCCGATGTTGCCGACCGTGTAGTCGCGCGGCACCCCGCGGATGGAGTCGCGGACGTCGGTCCAGAGTCCGGTACGCGGCGCCCCGTCTGTGCTGGCGCTGATCGATGACATGGCACACCCTCGGGACGGGCTACCCAGCCCGTCTGTAAGACACGATGGCAAAGCCTCGTCTATGGGGAGTCCCACAGCACGAGCAAGAACACGGGTCGCTCGACCGCCCGGGGCGGGGACAGCGACAAATCAGCGTTTGTAGTGAGGGACTTGCGGTCCCGGGTGCGGATCTGGCAGACCTAACCGGAGGTCGGAGCGCTTACGAGTGACGGACGATAATCTGAAAGCGCATCGGCTTGGGTCCTTCCATCTACTGACGGCCACATGTGAGCGTGGCAACACCCACCAGAGACGGGAGATGGTCAATTCCTCACCTTATCATAGTGGTGTGCCCGAACAACCAGACAACGCCAGTGGGCGTTGTCTGCGCTATGATTGGGCACTATCTGTTCGTGATCCGCTCCCGGTCTCCGACCGGTCTCAAGGAGGTTCCCGTGAAACGTCTCATTGCCGCCGTGGCGCTTATAGCGTTTGCCGCGCCCGCGTTCGCGCAGACTGTGCCAGAAATCCCGTACGTATCTGTGCCGGACTACCTGAAATACCCGCCCACGATGAATCTGGGCGAGACGCTGGGGGTGGCGGAGAACTCCAAGGGCCACCTGATTGTGCTGAACCATCCGGGCTCGTCGACCAGCGGTCCGTTGTTCGGCAATGCCACGACCAACCTGCTCGAGTTCGACGATCGCGGTAACTTCGTCCGCGAGATTGGTCAGAACGTCTACGGCTTCGGCTACGGCCACTCGGTCCGTTTCGATAACGAGGACAACCTCTGGATTGTCGACAAGGGGACCAACGCGGTGACCAAGATCAACCCCGACGGCTACGTCACCCTGAATCTGGGGCGTCGGCCCGAAGGGTTCGACGAATACCACCATCCGCCAGCTAGCGAAGCGCGGGCTGTCGACGGGTACTTTGGTGGACCGACAGATGTCGGGTGGGACGCGGAAGGCAACATCTACGTCAGCGACGGGTACATCAACTCACGCGTGGGCAAGATGGACAAGTGGGGCAACTGGCTCAAGTCCTGGGGGGGGTACGGCAACGAACCCGGTCAGTTCCGTCTGCCGCACAGCCTGCAGGTGGATCGAGCCGGCAACGTCTATGTAGCCGACCGCTCCAACCGGCGGATTCAGAAGTTCGACAGTGATGGCAATCTCCTGAAGTCGATCGTCATGGCCGTCCCCTTCGACAAGAACTATCAGCCGGTGCTTGGCAACCGGAACCCGGGTCGACCGGACGCGCACGCGCCGTGGACCCTGTGTATTTCCGGTGGTGACACACAGTACCTGTTCGCGTCCGACGAAGATCCCGGCCGCATCTACAAGATGACGCTGGAGGGCGAGATGTTGGGCTACCTGGGTGAGTCTGGCCGGGGCCCGGGACAGTTCAACTGGATTCACGGTCTGTCGTGCCGCGATGAGAACACCTTGTTCGTGGCCGACATGAACAACTGGCGCGTGCAGAAACTGCTGCTGAACCAGACCGCACAGACATCAAACGAGCAGTAGCAGGCAGCCAACGCTCCAGGTCCCTGGGGCGATGGCTTGAACACACCGAAGCGCCGGCGCACCCGCGCCGGCGCTTCACTACTCCCTATCGCGTCTCCTGCCGGGACTGATCGACCCGAGGACCGCTGCGCACCCCTGCACGGTCAGGCGATCTTTTTGAGATCCAGTCTCATTTTCTATTGACGACCAAAGTGGTCGGATATATAGTTGCGATATCAAATTGAGATCGAGTCTCATTATTGATTCAGTTTGAGTGTGTAGCAAAAATGGCCCGCGGGTGCTGTCACACCCGGCGGGCCAACTGAGCGGTCACTCGCCGCTTCCCTTAAGACGCAGTTTGGAACCAGGTCGCGTGAGCTGATGACATCAGTGGTGCTTATTGTAGAGATGATCGTCAGGGCGCGCAACCGCAACCGAGAGACAAACCCTTGACGACAAAGACACACCAGGGCTATTTCTGGCGCAATCAGATGATTCCGGCGTTGGCGCTGTGCGCCCTCGCCACGAGCGCGACCGCGCAAACGCAGATTAGAGAGGTCACCGAGCCCACATCGGCCGAGACTGAGGCGGATATCGCACCCGCTACGTGCGGCATTGTCGGCAACACGGACGGAGCTCCAGTCGGCGCTTCCGAAGAGGTCACCGAGCGCACATCGGCCGAGGTTGAGGTGGATATTGCACCCGCTGCGTGCGGCGCTGCCGAAACGGAGCAGCAACCATCGGATGTTGAGGAGTTACAGCGCCGTGTTGACCTGTTGGCCGATGAGGTCGAGCGCCTCCGTAGTGGAGAAGGAGAAGGGGTACAGCCGGTCAGTGTGGACGATGCCCGCCGGTTGGGACTCGCTCCGTCGGCGGCGTCCACCTACAGCCGAGGTCAAGGGGTCTCCATTGCCGGGTATGGTGAGATGCTCTTCGAAAATTACGCAGACGAGAACGAAGGCGGGGCCGCAACAGGGCAAACGACCAAGGCCGATTTTCTTCGCGCCATCATCTACGCGGGGTACCGCTTCAACGACAAGTTTCTGTTCAACTCGGAAATCGAGATTGAGCACGCCGATGAGATTTACGTGGAGTTCGCATACCTGGACTACCAGGCGACTGACAACATGGGGGTGCGCGGCGGTATGTTGCTGGCGCCCATGGGACTGGTCAACGAGTTCCATGAGCCGACCGTCTTCCTCGGTGCCGAGCGTCCGGTGACCGAACAACGGATTATCCCGTCGACGTGGCGAGAAAATGGAGCCGGCATATACGGAGCGTTCGACCGCGTGTCGTTCCGGGCCTATGTCATGAACGGATTTGACGGTCTCGACTTTTCCTCGAAGGGGGTACGCGGCGGCCGCCAGAAAGGCAACAAGGCCAAGGCCACGAGTATGGCGTTCACCGGACGCGTCGACGTTACGCCGACCCCCGGAGTGTTTGTGGGAGCTAGCTTGTATACCGGTGATTCAGGACAGGGTCAGGTGGTGGTTGATGGCGCTGAGTATGGCGTTCGAACGACCATTTTCGACCTGCATGGTGCCGCGCAAGTGCGCGGACTGGACGTGCGGGGGCTTTTCGCCAGGGCCCACCTCGACGACGCGGCTCAGCTTAATCAGCTGCTCGGTAACGGTGTTGGTGAACGGATGCAGGGGGCCTACATTCAAGTGGGTTACAACGTGCTCTCGCAGACGGATTCCGCTGGAGTCGCGCTGACGCCGTATGTTCGCTACGAGCAGGTGGATACTCAGGACCGAGTGCCGGACGGCCTGTCCCGCAGCCTCTCGACAGATAACACGTTTCTTACGGTGGGTATTGAGTTGAAGCCAATTTCCCAAATCGTAGTGAAGGTGGACCACGCCTGGGTCAGCAACGACGCAGAGACCGGCGTCAACCAGTTCAACGTGAGCATGGGGTACGCCTTCTAGGGCGAGGTTGGCATGATCCGAGTGGCCTTAATGTGCGCGTCGTTGATGCTTGTGACGACCACGGTGGTCGTAGTTGCCCAGGGCGGCCAGATGACTCGGGAGGAGGCTCTGGCCGCCGTGTTTCCGCACGCGGGGATTGAAGCGGAACGCGTGTTCTTGACCGAGCAGCAGATGGTTCGGATCGGCGAGCTGGCGGGGGGCGAGGTGAGAAGCGCGCTCGTGGCTCGCTACGTCGCGACGCAGGGTGGACGGACCGTGGGACGCGCCTACATCGACACCCACGTCGTCCGAACCAAAATGGAGAGCTTGCTGATTTCACTCGAGCCTGACGGTAGCGTGAAGCGGATCGAAGTGACGGCCTTTCAGGAGCCGCCCGAGTATCAACCGGCGCAGAACTGGTTGCAGCAGTACTACAAACAGCTTCTGACCGACGATCTGGCCGTGCAGCGGGCGATACAGCCCATTCTCGGCGGCACGCTGACGACGGGTGCGGCAAACGCCGCTGTGCGACGGGTGTTGGCGATGGACCAGGTGTTGGAACGCGGCCGAGAAGAAGGTGGAGCGGTAGCCCGATGAAGTGGTGGGAACAGTGGGCGTTCAATGGTTTGCACGGCGTCGTGACCGTGACCGGCCTCGCGTATTTCTACATGAAGTACGCCGTGACCGCGGTTGACCCGTTCGCGGTCATCAATCATCCGTGGCAGCCGGCCATGCTCTCCCTGCATCTGCTTGCCGCGCCGGTCTTCATTGCCTTTTTCGGCATGGTGTTTCGTTCGCACACATTGAAGAAGCTCATCTCGCCGAGTGCAAGGAACCGGCGGTCCGGTTGGATGTCACTGCTTAGTTTTTCGGCAATGGCCCTGTCCGGCTACTTGCTGCAGGTGGCATCGACACCTGAATTCGTGACGGCCATGGTCTGGGCCCATGTGTCGACCAGTGTCATGTTCGTCGTCGGCTACAGCGCGCACCTCTTCATCAGCTGGCGTCTTGGTCGAGCGTCGTCAGACTCCACCAGCATGTTTCCCAGCAAGGTCGGCATCTCGGCGTGAGCCGCGTGCCGAGCCTCGTCGCGCTCGGCACGCTCTCTCCATTGCTCCTGTATTCGCTCCTGGCTGCCGGTCCGGTTGAAGTCGAGCGCACGCTTTACCTGATGGGGACGCGCGCGACGCTCGCGGTCCACGCGCCGGACCGGGTCGCCGCGCTGAATCAGCTAGACCGCATGGTTCGGCGCCTGGAGCAGAGCGAGGCCACGCTCAGCACGTGGCGTGAGAACACCGAGCTCGGCCGCCTCAATCGTCAACCCGTGGGCGACCCGTTTGAGGTCGGGCAGGACGTCTGCGCGCTCTGGGCAATATTGACCCGGTGGCATGTGGAAACAGACGGCGCTTTCGACCCAGCCGTGGGTGCCCTGATCGAGGCCTGGGGGCTACGGGACGGGGGGCGACGCCCATCCGAGGCCGAACTTCTAACAGCGCGCGCGGTGTCTGGATTTCACCACTTCGCGTTTAACTCCGAAACAGGAGCGTGCCGGGTGACGCGGCTGGCAGACGTCACGCTCGATGCCGGGGCTTTCGGGAAGGGCGAGGCTTTGCGCCGTTTGCAAGCCGACGGCGAGAGCAATTTCCCGTGGTGGGTAGATCTCGGCGGTCAGGTCGCTGTGTCGGCGGCCACGAGACATTCCGAGGGCTGGCCGTTTGCCATTGCCGATCCGGCCCGCAGGAGCCAGCCTGCCATGGACATTGTGCTGATCGAGGGGTCGCTCGCTACCAGCGGAGCATCGGAACGCTCTTTCAGCGTGGACGGTGAACGAATCGCCCATATCCTGGATCCGCGATCGGGCGACGCGCTCTACCGCCCGGAATCAGTGACAGTCTGGCACCAGGACCCCCTCGTCGCGGACCTGCTGTCGACGGCGCTGTATGTTCTGGGGCCCGAAGACGGGGTGCACTTCGCCGAGGCCCGCGATTTGGCCGCGCTCTTTCTGGCGCCGTCCACCGAGGCCACCGGCAATGGTCTGACGGCCCGCGCCACCGTGGCGTTTGAGCGTCGGTTTCCACGGGCCACCGAACAGGTCAACGACCGGCTCGGGATGCCCGTCCAACGCGGCCCTAACTAGTAGGCTTGTTTTACGCTTGTCAGCCATCCTGCGGCCGGTCTAGCATGGTCCGATAACGTCACGCGGTCCGTTGCGCCCGTTTTAGATGGAAAGCACTGTTGACGTTTCTGGAGTGCAATTGACAAGCATCCACGGCGCCCGGGCGGTCGCGGCGGCTTTGCTGACTGCCGCCTTGCTGTATGGCGGCGCGGCGGCAGCCCAGCCGACGGCCGCCGACGAGCCTGTGAACGCCTACGCCGCGATGCTGGATCAGTACTGCGTCACCTGCCACAGCGAGGCGGTGGTGGACGGCACCGACGCTCCTCGCACGCCCATGGTGTCTCAGCTGCGCGCGGTCGGGCTGAGCCTCGATACGCTCGACCTGTCCCGCGTTGGCGATGCGGCACAGCATTGGGAACAGGTGGTACGCAAGCTCCGCGCGGGGCTGATGCCGCCCGCCGGGCGCCCACGGCCGGATGAGGCCACGCTGGACGGGTTCCGGTCGTGGCTGGAAGCGCAACTGGACAGCAACTGGATGGCGGCACCGGACCCCGGCCGAACCGTGGCTCTACACCGGTTGAACCGCACCGAGTACCGCAATGCCGTTCGGGATCTGCTGGCGCTTGAGGTTGATGTTGACGACCTGCTGCCGGCCGACGACGCGAGTTTCGGTTTCGACAACATCGGCGGCGTGCTGCGGATGTCGCAGTCGCTGCTGGAGCGGTATCTGGCCGCAAGTCGATCGATTAGCCGGCTGGCCGTCGGTAGTCCACCGCCGGGGGTGGTATCCGAGACGTTTCGTGCGGCGCAGGACGAGCAGCAGCATCAACGCGCACAAGGCCTGCCGTTCGGCACCCGGGGTGGAATGCTGGTTGACTATCTCTTTCCGCTCGATGCCGCCTATGACGTTCATGTTCAATTGAACGGCAACCGAGGACTGCGCGAAGAACATCGGCTGGAGGTGACCCTGGATGGGGAGCCGGTCGAACACTACACGTTGGGGCCCGCGCCCAGCGAGGGCGAGCCGAATCCGTATCTCACCGGTGGCAGGCTCGACTTGCGCGTGCCCGTCGGTGCCGGGCGGCACGAGCTGGCCCTGGCCTTTTCGCGGAATCCTCCGGTGCTGGTCGAACAGGTTCGAGAGCGTTTCCAGAATCCCCGCACGTCCGGGAACGCTGGTGGTCCGGGTGGGAGCCTGCCATTCGTCAGCACCGTGAGTATCTCCGGGCCGCACGACGCCAGAGGGCCGGGGCAGACGCCGAGCCGTGACCGCATTTTTTCCTGCCGTCCGGCCACTCCGGCTGACGAGCTAGCCTGCGCGCGAACCATCTTGTCGACGCTGGCGCGACGCGCCTATCGGGCGCCGGTGTCCGGTACCGATCTCGATGTACTGCTCCGCTTCTACGAGATGGGTCGTGGCGACGGGGCCACTTTCGAAGCGGGTATCGAAATGGGGCTACGGCGCCTGCTGGTGAGCCCCGAATTCCTCCTGCGCATCGAAGGAGACCCGGCAGACTCGCCCCCGGGCGCGTCCTATCAAGTGACCGACCTCGAGCTGGCCTCCCGGCTTTCCTTCTTCCTCTGGAGCAGCATCCCTGACGACGAGCTGCTCTCGTTGGCCGAGCGCGGCGCACTGAGCGACCCGGCGGTTCTTGAGCAACAGACACGTCGGATGATTGCGGATGCTCGGTCGGAGTCTGTCACGCGTAACTTTGCCGGACAGTGGTTGCAGCTTCGCAACCTCGAGCAGGTGGTTCGGCCGGGTGACCCGTATGCGCTGGCGTTCGACGAGACCCTGCGCCAGGCCATGCTGCGCGAAACCGAGTTGTTCTTCGACAGTGTCGTCCGTGAGGATCGTGGGGTATTCGATCTGTTGACGGCCGACTACACGTTCCTCAACGAGCGCCTCGCCGACCACTACGACATTCCCAACGTGCAGGGCAGCCACTTTCGCCGGGTTGCCCTGCCGGCCGACAGCGCTCGTGGTGGTTTGCTGGGTCACGGCAGCATCCTGACCCTGACGTCGCACGCCATCCGAACCTCGCCGGTGCTCCGTGGGAAGTGGATTCTCAACAACATTCTGGGCACCCCACCTCCCGATCCGCCGCCAGGGATTCCTGCGCTGAACGACAAGAAGACCCAGGCCAAAGTGGCGACGATGCGCGAGCGGATGTCGGCGCATAGGGCGAATCCCGCCTGCGCCGCCTGTCATTCGATGATCGATCCGGCCGGATTCGCGCTGGAGCGGTTCGACGCCATCGGTCGCTCGCGCGTGGTGGACGAGTCGTTCAACGTGCTGGACACATCCGGAGTGTTGCCGGATGGGACGGCGTTCGATGGCGTGGCCGAACTGCGGGCGGCGCTCGTTGAGCGCCCCGATCGTTTCGCCACGACCGTGACCGAGAAGCTGCTGACCTATGCGTTGGGCCGCGGCCTGGACTACTACGACATGCCGGCGGTGCGGCGCATCGTGCGTGAGGCGTCGGAGGACGACCACGGGATGCATGCCATCGTGATCGGCATCGTGAACAGCTATCCGTTCTTGCACAGGAGAAGCGAGTCATGATTGTCACCAAGAAGGCGCTGCCGCGCCGGACCGTGCTCAGAGGCATCGGTGCCACCGTCGCCCTGCCGTTCCTCGACGCCATGGCGCCCGCACTGACGGCCACGGCGCGCACCGCGGCGAACCCCATTCCACGGCTCGGGTTCGTGTATGCGCCCAACGGCATGTTCCTGCCGAACTTCCACCCGGCCGGCGGCGGAGGGCGGGATTTCGAGATGTCTCCGATTCTCAAGCCGCTCGAGCCCTACCGTGATCAGTTGGTGGTGGTGAGCGGTCTGAGCAACCGTGGTCTCGTGAGCACGAATGAAGGCGGCGGGGTACACACCCGCGCCCACGGGGGTTGGCTGAGCGGTGTGCTTCCCAAACGGACGGAAGGCGCGGATATCGAGGCCGGCAAGACCATTGACCAGTACGCCGCCGACACGCTGGGTGCCGACACCTCGCTGCGGTCGCTTGAGCTGACGACTGAATCGAACTTCACGGTAGGGAACTGCGAGAACGGCTACAGCTGCACCTATCAGAATTCGACGTCCTGGCGCACCGCGACCACGCCACTACCGCACGAGCGTGATCCGCGCGTGGTGTTTCAGCGTCTGTTCGGCGATGGCGGCAGCATGGAAGCGCGTCTGGCGCAGATGCAGACCGACCGCAGCATTCTCGACTCCGTGACCGAGAGTATTGCCCGTCTCGAGCGTCGCTTGGGTCTGCGGGACCGATCGTCGGTCGAGGAATATCTCGACGCCGTGCGGGAGATCGAACGGCGGATTCAGCGGGCCGAGCAGGGCAATGCGGCGACACCTTTGCCCGCGGTCGAGCAGCCAGGCGGCGTGCCCGAAGAGTACGACGAACATGTGTTGTTGCTGTTCGACATGCTGGTGCTGGCCTACCAGGCAGACGTCACCCGGGTGAGTTGCACCCAGATGGCTCGCGAGCTGAGCGGGCGCACCTACCCGAAGATTGGCGTGCCCGAGGCACACCACAGCGTGTCGCACCATCAACTCGATCCGCACAATATCGAGCAGTACACGAAGATCAACACGCACCAGATGTCGCTCTTCGCACAGATGGTCGAGAAAATGCACAACACGCCGGACGGCGACGGCACGCTGCTCGACCACACGATTCTGCTGTATGGCACGGGCATGGGGGATGGCGATCATCACACGCCCTACAACCTGCCCGTCACGCTGGTTGGTGGTGGCAACGGACAGCTCGTCGGCGGACGCCATCTGCAATACGAGCTCGACACCCCGTTCATGAACTTGGGGGTGAGCCTGCTCGACAAGGTGGGCGCACGTGTCGACCGTGTGTCGGACAGTACGGGGCGACTAGCGGATCTGTAGGACAGTGGCGGCCGCCAGACATGGGGAGCGGCTGTGCTGGTTCGTCGCACCCGCATCTGCGGGCACTGGGAGATCGAGATGAGACTACTGCGAATCGCGCCGGTCGGGCTGTTGGTTGTCGCCGTGGGGCTGGCAGGGTCGACCTCACTGGTGGCCCTGGCCCCAGCTGATTCGCCGCTCATCGATGCGGTGCGTCGTGGTGCTCTCGACGCCGTGCGTGGCATCCTCGACGAGACGGATAACGTCGACGTTCGCATGGGCGACGGGTCGACGGCGTTGCAGTGGGCGGTGCACGAGCAGCGACCCGAGATGGTCGATCTGCTGCTGGAGGCCGGTGCCGACGTCACCTCCGCGAACAGACACGGTGTCAGCCCGGTGTGGTTGGCGGCTGAAAATGGCGACGCGCCGATGTTGCAACGGCTCCTCGATGCGGGTGCGGACGCGAACCGCACGATGCCGGGAGGCGAGACGGTACTGATGACCGCCGCGCGTACTGGAGACCCGGATGCGGTCCGCGTGCTGCTCCTGCGTGGTGCGGACCCGAACGCGCGCGAGGCGCTGCGCGGCCAGACGGCACTGATGTGGGCGGCCGCGAAGAACAACGCGGCCGTGGTTCACGCGCTGGCCGAGCTGGGGGCTGACATCAATGCCCGGACCGACAATCCTCCGCCAGGGCGCGGCCGGACCTTCGCGAGCCTGCCAGCCACCGGTTTCACGCCGCTACTCTTCGCCGTGCGGAGTGGGCATTTCGAGACGACCACGGTGCTGTTGGACGCCGGGGCCGATATCAACGACGCCGTATCGGACGGCCAGAGCGCGCTAGTGATTGCGGCCGCCAACGCCAATTGGGAGCTGGCCGCCTACTTGCTCGACCGTGGCGCCGACCCGAACCATGCCGGGGCGGGCTGGAACGCGTTGCATCAAGCGGTGCGCACCCGCCGCATGAATGTCGGATTTGGCACCCCTGGGCCGTTTGCCTCGGGCACCCTCGATAGCATCGATTTCATCCGAAGGCTGTTGGCGGACGGGGTCGAGGTCAATACACGAATGACCCGCAATGGGATGCGGGACGGTCAGCGGAACCGATTCAATCGGCTCGGCGCCACCCCGTTCATGCTGGCGTCGAAGGTGACCGATGTCGAGGCGATGCGGGTCCTGCTTGACGCTGGTGCTGATCCGCTGATGCCCAGCGCCGACGGCACGACGCCGTTGATGGTGGCGGCCGGCCTGGCTCTCTGGAATCCTGGCGAGGACGGGGGGTCTCTTCCGGGTCAGGAGGATGAGGTGCTCGAAGCCGTTAGCATGCTCGTCGAGGTCGGGAACGACGTGAACGCCGCGAACTATCGTGGCGAGACCGCGCTTCATGGGGTTGCCTTCCGGGGAGCCAACGAAGTGGTTGACTACCTGGTCGCTCAGGGCGCCGATCTCGACGCGCGCACCGTGGATGGGTGGTCGCCACTGGCCATTGCCCGCGGCCTGAGCTATTCCGATTTCTACAAGGCGCAGGTGCTCACGGCAGCCCACCTGGAGGCGCTCATGGCTGAGCGGGGTATCAGTGCCGAGGGCGATGGGCACACGGTGCCCGGATCGGTCTGCCACGACTGTCTGCAAACGCGGCGAGACCAGATTCAGTTCGTGGCCGATCGCGACGCCAAGATGGAAGCGGTGTTTGACCCGACGGACCGTGGCATCCAGATGCCAACGGTTGGGCCGTAGCGCGGACCGCCGGGCTGCGGCATGCCTACGGGGCTTTGAACGCCCACAGCTCGCCCGCGAATCCACCACCGGCGATCGCCACCACCAGATACTGCTCGTCGTCGGCCATGTAGGTCATCGGCGACCCGGTGGCCGGTACCGGCAACGCCACGGTGCCCACTTCCGCGCCGGTAGCCTTGTCGTACGCGCGGAGCGCGGAGCCTCGGACTCCCTCCGCGTTCGTGAACAAGCCGCCGTCGCCGGCGATGACGAGCGTCCTGGTAACCAGCGTGCCGATGCGGGCGTTCGCGACCCCGGTACGCGGGACATCGATGCCCTCCAGCAGTGGGTGATTTCGGATGTTGTCCGGGGTTTCGCCGTGCGCCACCTGCCACGCGATTTCCCCCCGGTTCAGGTCGATGGCGGTGATCCGCCCCCATGGTGGTTTGACGATCGTGATGCCCTCGATGTTAGTACCCACGAACCCGCCCCCGCCTCGACCCCCGCGTCCTCCGGCGGCCCCGGCCGGTGGTCGCGGTCGCCCCATGATGTAGTCCATGTTCGAGCGCTCGGGATTGTTGACCAGCCCCAAACCGTGGACCTCGGTCTTCGAGTACTGGTAGAAGATGCCGGTCTCGGGGTCGAACGAGCCACCTGGCCAGTTCGAGCCCCCGGTCAGGCCAGGCAGGTGGAGCGTTCCCAGCGTGCCGTCCAATGTCGCCACGGACGGCGGGGAGAAGAGCGGTCCCATCCGGTAACGTGTCACGACTTCCTCGGCCCGTCGCCGTAGCTCCGGCGTGAAGTCGATCAAGTCGTCGACTGTGACACCTTGGCGGTCGAACGGCGGTGGCTTGGTGGGGAAGGGCTGGGTGGCGGAGGTGATCTCGCCAGGGACGTCCGATTGTGGAACCGGGCGTTCTTCGATCGGCCACACCGGCTCGCCGTTGGTTCGGTCGAGCACAAACAGAAAACCCATCTTGGTGGGCTGTGCGACCGCCTTGATCGCCAGACCCTCCACCGTGATGTCGACCAGAATGGGAGCGCTTGGCAGGTCGAAGTCCCAGACGTCGTGGTGCACGGTCTGGAAGTGCCACACCCGGTTGCCGGTGGCGATCTCGATCGCCACAATGCTGTCGGCAAACAGGTTGTCGCCTGGACGATGCCCACCGTAGAGGTCGCCGGTCGGCATCTCCACCGGGAGATAGACGTAGCCGAGCTCTTCGTCGATGGTCATCTGGCCCCAGACGCCCGTGTTCCCGGTGTAGCGCCACGAGTCGTTGCCCCAGCTGTCGTTGCCCAGCTCGTCGGCGGTCGGGATCGTGTGGAAGATCCATTTCCGCTCACCGGACCGCGCATCGAAGCCGCGCACATAGCCTTTCGGTTTTTCTTTCGTGGCGGGCGCAACGCCTGCCAGATGGGCCGCGCCGATCATGATGACCCCGTTCGAGATCACCGGGGCCGCGTGCAGACCGATCTCGGCGTCCGACGCGAGGTCCTGATCCAGCCCTTGTTTCAGGTCCAACATGCCCTCGTCAGCGAAGTCAGCCATGCGCCGTCCGGTAAGGGCGTTGAGGGCAATCAAGCGGTAGCCGGGCGTCACGTAGAAGATGACGCCGTCGTCGCCGTCGTTCCAGTAGGTCAGCCCGCGACCAGACAACCGGCGCGGTGCGCCAGCGCCCCGTTCACCTTCGTTGAGTCGGTGGATCCACAGCATCTCGCCGGTCGTGGCGTCCAGGGCCACCGCGGCCCGTCGGGTGCCGGCCGTCGTGTAGAGCACGCCGTTCACCATCAGCGGCGTCGACTGGAAGATGTACTCCGGTCCGGGCCCCAGATTCGCGGTGTTGAATCGCCACGCCAATTCCAGATCATTGAACGTGCCGGCGTCGATCTGGTCGAGTGCCGAGTACCGCGTGTGTCCGAGGTCGCCGCCGTAGGTCGGCCACTCGCCGTTCGGAGCGCCCTGTTGGGCCGATGCCTGGGCCGCTGTCACCAGGAGCACGGCAAACAGGGTGTGGACCGCACGTGTCGTGTGTCTGTGGAACATGGGTAGAGTGTGCCACACGAGGCGGACGCAGAGGTCCTGGAGACTAGGTCGACGGCCAGTCACCCCGGAGAAACGCCGTGGCCGTGACCACGAATTGATCCGACAAGCCCTCAGCGACCAGGCTCAGATGTCCACCGTTCGGCACGACCCAGAGCCAGGACGCCGGAATGGCGTCGTGTATCGAGAGCGCGATGTCCAAGGGGAAGAAGGGGTCGCGGTCACCGTGCACGACTAGCGTCGGAGCCGTGATGGACGCCAAGGTCTTTGCGGTGAACGCCATGTCGTCCTTGCTCTGGGCAAACCCTTGTGCCACTCGCCAGATCGCCCGAATCTGTTCGTCCCCGTGATGATGCGAGGTGCGCATCATGGTCCAACTGTCCTCCGTCTGGGCTTCTTCCGTCGTACCCCGCATCAGGGTCCGAGCCTGCTCAGGAAAGTGGGTCGTGGCGCTGATCAACACCGCCGCTTGCACCCGGTGGGGGGCCTGGGTGGCCATGTGCAACAGGGTCATGCCGCCCCCGCTCATCCCGATCGCCCTGCAGCGCTCGATATGGAGATGATCGAGTAACGCAAAGATGTCGAGCGCGGACTGACGCATGCTGAATTCGCCGCTGGGGTTGGTCGAGCCCCCGTGGCCACGCAGGTCTGGCACGATCAACTGGTAATGCTGGTCGAACCGATCGAGGCCGCCGAGGATGGTGGACAGGTGTCACCGGACCCGAGAAACCCGTGCAGGAGCAGCAGCGGGTCACCGTGCCCGCTGAGTTGGTAGCGCAGCTCGAATCCGTTGACAGACACGGTGTGTTCTGTGGGCATCATGCGGCCTAGTGTGTACCAGCAGGGACGCCCGAGGGCGTTGTCACACGGAGTCTGGACGGCTATGCTCCTGGCATCGGAGAAGGAGTCACCATGACACTTGGCATATTCGGATTTCGCACGGGTCGGCTTCACGTCGTTCCTGTGGCGCTGCTCGTGTTGTTCTCGTTGTCCGGCAGTGCCCGGGCGCAAGAACAGGGCGCCTGGGTGGGGACGTGGGCCACGGCCCCGGTACTGCTGCCTCCGCCAGGCGATGGTGCCCAGGGCGGGCCCGGAGCTGATTCGGTTCGCATTGCGGATCAGACCGTGCGGCAGATCATTCACACCAGCATCGGTGGCTCGTCCGTTCGCGTGGCACTGACCAACCTATTCGGTAGCGAGCCGCTCGAAATCGGTGCGGCCCACGTCGCGTTGCGGGACGGTGACGCCGCCATCGACACCAGCGCTGGAGCGGCGCTTCGGTTCGCAGGCATGTCATCGGTCACGGTAGCGCCCGGCGCGATGGTCGTCAGCGATGCGGTCGAGTTGGGCGTGCCAGCACTTGCCGACCTGGTCATTGATCTGTACGTCCAGGGCGATTCGGCGTCCGGCACCGGTGCCACCGTGCACGGGACGGGACTCACCACGAACTATCTGTCGCCAACCGGCGATCACACCGGTGTGGCCGACCTGCCGGTCGAGCAGACCTTTCAGTCGTGGTTCTATCTGTCGCGTGTCGAGGTGCTGGCCCCGGAGGGCACCCCGGTCGTCGTGACCCTCGGCGATTCCATCACAGACGGGACCGCCTCCACCCCAGACACCCACAGCCGGTGGCCAGATTTCCTTGCTCGTCGACTCGTCCAGCGGCCAGGGCGCACGCCGCCCGGCGTACTGAATGTCGGCATTGGCGGCAACCGAGTGCTTGGTCACAATGCCGGTCTCGGCATTTTGCGACGCGGCGCGGATGGGCCGGCGCCGCCGCCGCCGAACCCCAACGCCCTCTTTGGCCCGAGCGCGCTGTCGAGGTTGGACCGCGACGTGCTGTCCCAACCCGGTGTGACGCATGTGATCGTGCTCGAATCGACCAATGACATCGGGATGGCGTTCGAGTCCGAAACGCCCACCGTGGAAGAGATCATCGCGGGCCACCTCGAACTGGTCGCACGGGTCCATGCACGAGGGCTCAAGATCTACGGCGCCACGCTGGCGCCATTTGAAGGAGCGTTCTACTTCCGCGACATCGGCGAGGTGAAACGTCAAGCGTTCAACCAGTGGATGCGAACATCGGGAGCCTACGACGCGGTCATCGATTTCGACGCCGCCGTGCGGGATACGACGAACCCGAGCAAGATTCGCGAAGACTATCAGTCGGGGGACTGGCTCCATCCAAGCGACATCGGCTATCGCGCCATGGCCCACGCCATTGATCTGACGTTGTTCGATCGGTAGCGGCGTCGTCCTCATCGTGCGCGGGTCTGACCTGAAGGAGGTTGTCGTGAATATGCTCTCGACCGGAGGTCGTCTCCTCATCGTTGTCGTTGTCGCCGTGCTCAGCGGCGGGTCCTCGGCGGCCGCCGGCCAGAGCGGGGAAGCACCCCGCACCGCATGGGGTGCACCCGACCTGGGCGGCGTCTGGGACTTTCGTACGGTCACGCCGTTGGAGCGACCCGCCGCGCTGAAGGACAAGCCAGTGCTGACGGCCGAAGAAGCGGCGGAGTTTGCACGCCAGTCAGCGGAAGGGCGAAACGCCGACCGCCGTGACGGCGGCTCACAGCGCGACGTCGAGCGCGCCTATAACGACTTCTGGTGGGACTGGGGCAACAGCCTGACCGCTGATCGTCGTACATCGCTGATTGTGGATCCCTCGGACGGGCGTATCCCCGATCGCCTACCCGCCACCGAGAGCCAAGGGGCCGCCAAGCAGGATGGGATCCGTCCCGTACGAGCACGAGTGCTCATCGGTTCCCCCGCGACCGGGCCGGAAGACCTTGGGCTGTCGGAGCGCTGCATGCTCGGGTTCAACTCCGGGCCGCCGATGCTTCCTAGCGCGTACAACAACAACGTGCAGATCTTTCAGACGCCAGGTCACGTGGTGATCCTCAGCGAGATGATCCACGAGGTCAGGGTGGTGCCGCTGGACGGTCGTCCTCCGTTGCCGGAGGGGATGCGACAGTGGATGGGTGACGCACGCGGTTGGTGGGACGGTGACACACTGGTCGTCGAGAGCGACAACTACACCGACAAGACCGGCAGCTTCTATACGATTGTCAGCACGTACGGGTCCGGCGAGTCGCTACACCTGATCGAGCGTTTTACGCGCGTCTCTGACGACACGCTGCGCTACGAGTTCACCGTGGACGACCCCTCGACTTTCAGCGCGCCGTTCACCGCCGTCATCCCGATGCAGCGTACCGACGCGCCGTTGTTCGAATACGCCTGCCACGAAGGCAATTACGGGATGACCAATCTGCTTGCGGGCGCCCGGGCACAGGAGCGCTAGGGCTGTCGTCGAGCACTCGTCACGGCGCGCCCGGGAGGAGCTGACGCGCGGCTGCTAGCGGTCCCAGCGGTCACTGCGGCATGCCAGGCTGACGACCCTGAAGTCGGTCATGATACCCGGGATGGCTTCAGCTCGCACCGCACCGCTACGCCGGGGCTGGGACGGCTGCCCGAAGCCCCCTTGAGGCCGTCCGGTGGGCCCGCTGGGTTGGCCACCGAATCCGCCACGGCCGCCGACCCCGCCAGGCAGCCCGGGAAGACCAGGGCCAGGCGCCGTTGGTTCCGGTATCGGTCGCGGCCCGGCGTTCGACTCCCACTCCAGTAGCAACGTGATCTCCACCTCGTGGCCGATGTGTTGCTCGAGGTCGAAGAGCATCTCACGCTCGCCCAGCAGCTCGAACTCGTGCCCTGCGTCGACCCAGAATGGGGCGCCGCGAGCCTGATGGGTGACGTCGTTCGCCACTAGAATCATGTCTCGGTCCAGACATCCACGGACCGGTGCCGGTTCATCGGCGGCGGCGGTTCGGCGTGACTGGCCGTCCGCCGGTCCGACAGTGGTGAGTATCGTGACCAGACTGAGCGTTGCGAGCAGTCGCACACGCACCTCCTTGCCGTTACGGCTGGGGCCAGACCACGCCCTGGTTGTTCGTCGTGACCGGACCGAGACCCTTGTAGACGAATTTCTGCAGCCGCTTCCCTTCGTAGGTCTCGGTCGTATAAATGTTGCCGGCAGAGTCAGTGGCGATGCTGTGGGTGCCGAAGAACTGACCGGGCTGCCGGCCGCCGTCGCCGAAGCTGGTCAGATGCGTGAGGCTCACGCGGTCGATGATATGCACCCGTTGGTTCACACCGTCCGCCAGATAGATGTAGGTCTGGTCCGGGTCGCGTGAGAAGTCGAGGTCCCACGCGGCTCCGGATCCCGTGGTGTTTGGCATGACGAGCATCTCGTCGACGAACGTGCCATCTTTCTGGAAGACCTGAATCCGATCGTGCGCACGGTCGCAGACGTAGATCAAACCGCTGCTGGACACCTCGGCGCAGTGGACCGGACTGAGAAACTGCTGCAGATTCGGGCCGCCCGGTACGTAGCGCTCGTCATAGGCATCGTCCGGCTCGTTCCCGTACGCGCCCCAGAACCGCTTCAGCTCGCCGGTGTCGGCGTCGACCACGGCCACCCGACGATTGCCATAGCCGTCGGCGAAATACATCTCGTTCGCCGGTCCGTCGAACGCGATCTTGGCGATGCGGCTGAAACTGTCGAGGCTGAGACTGTCGCGGCCACGACCGGGTACACCCACCTCCAACAAGAAGTCCCCGCTCCGTGTGAATTTGACCGCGTGTGAGTCGGCGCCGCCGTTGCCGCCGACCCAAACATTGTCCATGTGGTCCACGGTGATGCCGTGATTGGAGGACGGCCAGGTGTAGCCCTCACCGGGTCCGCCCCAGCTGTTCACCAGGTTCCCCGCCGGGTCAAACTCGAGCACTGGCGGGGCGGGAAAGCAGCATTCTTCCGCCGTCGGCGGGTCTCCCATGGCCGATGTCTCGTTGCCGGCCAGCGTCGATGCGCGGTGGACAATCCAGACGTGGTCCTGGGCGTCGACGTCGACCCCGATGGTGGAACCGAGCAGCCAGTGGTTGGGCAGCGGTTTGGGCCACAGCGGGTCGACTTCGAACATCGGCGCTTGCGGGCCGCTCGCGTCAGGCGCCGCCGCCGCCTGGCTGGTCGCCGGCGCGTCGACGGCATCGGTCATCCCCGAGTCGCCGCTACACGCGGTCGCGACGGCCACCAGCGTCAGCGTTGCCATGAGACCGCATCTGTTCAGAAACGACATCCATTACCTCCTTGCCGGCCCAAGCCGGGAATCCCTGCGTAGCTTGCATTGCGTCCGGACGTAGCGTCGGGGCGTCCACCTAGAACGTGGCGATCGGGTTCAACGGCGAACCCATTCCCTGCTCGATCCGCAGTGGAGCGGCTGTGAACAGGAATTCGTACCGATTCTGCCGCCGTGCTTCTTCGGCCAAGGCTTCGAAGTCCAGGTTGTCGAAGATCGATACACCCAGCGAGACGAGCGCGAGCCGATGGAGGGGGAGACCGACGTCTGGCGGGAATCCATGGGGCGAGACGTCGTTGAACATATCGTGCCCGATGAACGACACGCCACGCTCTTTCAGGAAGTAGGCCACTTCCGCCTGATATCCAGAGACGCCTTCCGAAGTCGGCCACGCGCCCAGCGCCGCCCTCCGCTTCCAGCGGCCGGTGTAGAGCAGAATGACGTCGCCTTCGGCCACACGGACGCCTTCGATCGCCTCCAGTTGCTCCAAGTCGGCCCAACTGATCTCGTCACCTGGTGGCATCCATCCTTCAGGCGTGGCGCGACCCGGCAGCAGCGTGGCGTCGAACAAGATGCCGCGCGTGAAGATGCCGTCCCGCAGTGCATGGATACTGCCTTGCGGACAGCCGCCAGTCGCCTCGATCGACTCTTGCGTGACGCCGTTGTAGCCCTTGCCTTGGTACATGACGTGACAGGCTACCGAGTCCAGGTGACTGTGAATCGTGCCGTGATAGGTGCCGGTGTATTGGTATCGGTCGGCGGCGCCAGTTTCGCTGAC
Source organism: uncultured bacterium (assembly GCA_963934795.1). GTDB lineage: Bacteria > Acidobacteriota > Vicinamibacteria > Vicinamibacterales > UBA8438 > UBA8438. The sequence goes on along the minus strand of CAWWAF010000001.1, from coordinate 58,926 downwards.
GCGAAGCACCTCGCGGTCCAGGTAGGTGCCACCGTCGACGGCGTCTTCCTGGATCACGTCATGCGCGAGCGAGACGCTGATACCTTCGGTGACCAGGGCTGCAGCCGCCTTGCGCGTAGCGGGTGTGATGAAGTTTGCCGCCCCCAGTTCGTCGTCGTTGCCCCACCGCCCCCAGTTGGACAGCTCTTGCATCGCGCGGTGGAAGTCCGCTTCAGTCCGAAGGACCGGCCGTTCCTGCTGTCGTGCAGAGGCCACTGTGATCGCCAACACCAGTGGCACGACCAGCGCAAGGAGGAATTCGCCACGCTGGAAGACCCGACCAAGACGTTGCGCCCACAAGATCATCAGTATTCACCCGTTCTGGAACGGCTACACCTGTTTCGGAAACTGTGCGCAGTATATCTCCGCACACGTCCAGCGACGGCGGCACGCGTCGTTGCTCAGACGCTGATCCACCCGGTCCACCCTGCCTCGGTCCGCAAGTTCTGGTACGATCTCTTGCAATGTTGACTGTGTGTTCCGCTGACGTGTCTCAGGCGCCCAGGCGTCTTGCTGCGTGGCGGTCGCCCGGCCACGCGCGGCGACTGAGTGGTGCGGCGGCGGTCGCCGCGGCGCTCATGGTCGGCGGCTGTGGCGGCGGTGCCCCAGAGGTTGAGCCGGAACCGGTCCCGGAAGCCGAAGCGCCCACGGCTCAAGATCTGGCGTTGGGTCAGGTCGTTGGCGCGGCTCCTGAGGGGGACGCGATCATCCGAGCCATCGTGTTGCTCGATCCGCAACACGACGTGGACGTCCCGCTTCCGGTGGCACTGCCGGTGATGGACCAGATCGGCCGTCAGTTCGTGCCCCGATTTATCCTCGTTCGAGCTGGCCAGACCATCGACTTTACGAATAGCGAGGACGATCTCCACACGGTGCACGTGAAAGACAGCGCTGGCGAGTCCATATTCAACGTTGCGTCGATCAACGGCAATTCCTACACCCACACCTTCGAGGTGGGCGACGAGTTCACGGTCGAATGCAACACCCATACTGAGATGTCCGCCGACATCATGGTGGTGGAGTCGCCGTATGCGGTTGTGGCCGAACGGGACGGGAGCTTTACGGTATCTGATGTGGTCCCCGGGCAGTACACGGCGACCGTGATCATCGCGAAAGAGCGACGAACGCACGAGGTGGAGATTGTTGCGGGTCGGAATGAGATCGACCTGGCGGACCTCTGAGCCGGGCTCGTCGCCACTTCCGACCCACGCGCGTGTCTCGGAGCGGATCCGCAGGGCCAGACTACAGCACGTCGCCCAGAAAGTAGTCCGGCAGATTGGTCTTTGTCTCCCGCAGAATCTCGACGATCGCGAGTCGATCCTGCCGACTGAGCACCTCATAGCGAGGTTCTGCGGCGGCGCCCGACAGGACATTCCACAGGCGCGCGTACACCACCTCGAGCGCGTCGGCCGGGAGAGCGTCGAACGCGGCAGCGTAGATGAGGGGGCTGCACGGATAACGCAGCAAGCGACCATCGAGGCTCAGCTGATGAAGCGAGCGGTCCTCTTCGTCGAATGGCCCCTCGGACGAGAATCGCTCCGCAAATCCAGACGTGCTCGTGAGACCGGCTGGCAGCGGTGCTTCGTCGACGAATAACAGGTAGTCCACCAGTTCCTCGGCCGTGTCCTCCAGGTCGACCTCGGGGCCTTCCCGCGTTCTCTCAGCTGATGATTGCGGATGGCTGGCGACCCTGGCCTCCCACCCGATCCGGACCAACAAGTTGGTCATATGGTTGCGGTGCTCAAGTACCAGCATGGCGACGATGTCGCTGTAGGGGGTTGGGTACCCAGCTAGATCGAAGAGCCCCTCCAGTGTCGCTAGTTCCGGCGCCGGCACGGACGGTCCGCCAGGGAGGTACTCCATAGGCTCGGTCATGTTGCCCAGATGGCTCAGCGCCGGCGGTGCGCCGGTGATATACCAGCTGCCCCAGCGGTCCTCGAGTGGGCTGCGGTGATCTGTGGTCCACCCGACCGCGTATGCGTTCGGGTCGTCCGGCATTGGCAACGTGTTGATCGTCGTGAGTCCGGGCACGCCCAGCGTGTCCCAGGAAAGATGGCACGCGAGGCACCGATCGTTGCGCTGAATCTCCGGGCGTTCGGCCGGCGTCTGGTCGATCGAATAGAACAGCACACCCTGACGCGGGTCGAGCGACGCGATCTCCAAGACGTCGCCCCCGCGGACCCACCCGACGGCCACCGTGTCGTTGAAGAAGATCGCCCGTGGGTTCTCTGGATTGATGAGGTTCGCCTGAAAACTGGTTTGTGAGAAGACGGTGACCTGCGACTCGATCGGCACATTGAGCGCCGCGAGTATCGAGTGGAGGTACCCGGTCGCGGGGTCAAAGGCGAGTGCTACGTCACCGGCCTTGACCGCACTATCGAGGACCGTCACCGCGTCTGTGGTCTCGCCCGTCGAATAGCGAATCGCGGGGTGATCACGTGATTCGCGAAACACACCGCCCCGTTGCCCATTGACAGTCGTGACGCTCACCAGGGCCACGAGTACGACGGCCACAAGCCCGACGGCCCCACGCAGCGTGCGTCGCATCTGTCCAGTCCCACCCGGCCGAGGCTGCACGATCATGGCACCGTCCAGAGCGTCACGTTCGACTCGTCTTTGATGAACACCCGGTTGCCGGAGATGGCTGGCTGGGCCCATGTGGCGGTGGGGGACACCTCGTACCGGGCGACTTGACTGAAGCCAGATCGGGTGGTGCGCGCGACCACCAGATCGCCGTCGTTGTTGAGGAGGAACAGCAGGTCGCCGGCTAGCACGACCGCGGAGTTGGTCGCCTCCCGCCCCTCCGTGCGCCACAGCGTTGCGCCGCTGCCGGCGTCAATCGCAAAGAACTGGCCGCTGCGGAGGTGCGACATGCCGAACAGCGTGTTGCCGGACAGCACCGGGTTGCTCATGAACATGGACACCTCGGCCGTTTCCCAGAGCGTGTCGGTCGTCCAGCCTCCTTGGTCCGAGTTGCGCCGAGGTCGGAATCTCGTCACCCCGAGGTCGTGCCCCGTGACGATCACGTCGTCTCCATCCACGATCGGGGTGATGGAGTTGTTGGTTGACCGGGAGACGAACGGCCGCTCCCACAGCAACTCACCGCTGTCGGCGGCGACCCCCACCACGTGCGCTTGGGTGACGGTGACGATCTGTCGCACACCGCCGAGTTCAGCCACCATCGGAGAGGCATACGCGGGACCGTCACCATCCCAGCTCCAGACCACGTCGCCGCTCGTGGCGTCGAACGCCGTCAGCGCTCCGTCGTTCTGGCCGCCGAGATGAAAGATGACCCGCCCGTCATCGGCGACCGGCGACAGCGCTGTGGCGTAGAGCGGTTCGACTGTTTCGGCCGGTTTCCGCCACAGGAGCGCTCCGTCGGCGGCGTCGACGGCCAAGACGACACCGTTGATACCCAGGGTGTACAACGCCCCGTTGTAGAACAACGGGGTCGACTTCGGGCCGGGTCCATGTCGCGACACGCCGGCATTGTCGCGGAAGGGCGCGGCGTAGGTCGTGCGCCAGACGATGGCGCCGGTATCGGCGTCGAGGGCCATGATCACCTCGTCCGTGCCCAGGCGCCCAAACGTGTAGACGCGGTCACCGACCAGAATCGGCGTGGCGTAGCCAAGACCGGTTTCCGCTTGCCACTGACGGGTCAACCCGACCGGCCAGCTCGCGGGCTCCGCGAATGCCGCCGCCACCCCATCTCGCTGCGCACCGCGCCATTGCGGATAGTCGAGCGCGCCGTCCTGGGCCTGCGCGGTCAGCGCGGATCCCGTCAGCACTACGGCGGTCAGGCAGGCCAGTGACCGGTATCTCATATCGTCCCCCATGCCGTCGAGCTGTGAAGCCCAGCGACGTATTTCGATTGTACCTCCGAGGACGGACGGGCTACACTGCCCGGACCGAGACCCTCACCCCCGCGATGAAACTGCCAGTCGTCCTGTTCGGGTTGCTCGTCGCGTTGTGTGTCGTCACGAACGTGGCGTTTCTGCTCGAGGAGGTCCCGTTCGAAGACGTCGCAGCCGCGGACGGGGCCATCCAGCGCGTCTATACCGGGCACGGCGTGATCCACGAGGGGTTTCCATCGATGAATCACGGCGGGGACGGGCGTGTCCGCCACAGCCCGATTCTGTGGCTCGGCTGGGCGTTTGGTCTGTTGCAACTCGCCATCGTCATTGGTTGTCTCATGCTTGGGGTGAAGCGAGCGGGAGTCACCCGCCTGTGGCTCGGCCTCTCGGGACTGCTCCTCGGTGGTCTGTTCACCATGATGGTGCTGTCGTATCGGGGCTACCTGACAGACGCGGCCCCTTCCCTCTTCTTCGGGCTCCCCGCTCCGACCGCATGGTTTCTCTACGGGCTGTGGCCGGCCGAGTTCCTGGTGGTCCTGGTCTATGTCGTGCTGTTCAGTCGGTCGATTGTGACGCCGACTGACATGCGCCGATTTCGAGAAATCGTGGCGTCCCGCCAGGCTGCCGCCGGTCACTCGCCGCAGTCTGGGCAGACGGGCTCCCACTGATGGACGACTCGCGGTCGGTCATTACGCTCGCCTTCGTCGTGGTCTATCTGGTGATGTGCATAGGCGTCGGCCTCTGGGCCCTCCGTCGCACCAAGTCTCCACGCGATTTCTTCATGGCGGGCCGGGACCTGGGCGTGATGGTGACCGGGCTCGCGTTGTTCTCGAGCCAGATGAGCGGGTTTGGATTCGTCGGTGGACCAGGCCTGGTCTACCGGATGGGGCTGAGTTCGTCCTGGATGACGGTGGTTGGTCCACTGGCGTTCTGCTGCAGCTTCTACCTGCTCGCCTCCCGGTTGCGCATGATCGCCGAGCTGCGGGACACCATCTCGCTGCCGGACGCGGTGGCGGCGCGCTACAACAGCGAGCGCGCGCGTCTGCTGACGGCGGTGGCTATCCTGCTAGGGGTCGTCGGCTATCTGGGGACGCAGATACTCGCGATGGCCACGGTATTGCGCGATGTGTTGAACAACGTGTCGTTCATTCCGGAGGTCTCCATTCTGACGTGCATGGTGATCGCCTGCGCCGTGCTGGTCTTCTACTGCGTCACCGGGGGTATCGTGGCGTCCGTCTACACGGACCTGGTCCAGGGCGCCATCATGATCGTCGCCGCGGTGTTTGTCTTTTTCGCGGCGTTGGGTGCGGTGGACGGAGGGTTGACTGGGATGGTCACGGCCTTGATGGAGGACGATCCGGAAGTGGTCAGCCCGTGGGGCACGCTCGGCATGATGGGGTCACTGTCCTGGCTCGTGGTCTTTGTGCTGGGCTCGGCGGGCCAGCCGCACGTGATTACCAAGTTCATGATGAACCGACGGGTCGAGGACGCGCGTCGCACCTTGCCGGTGAGCGCTGGCGGGTACATGTTGTGTTCGTTGCTGTGGCTCAGCATCGGGTTGGCGATGCGGGCACTGGTCATCCAGGGGGGCCACCCGGAGCTGGCGAGCCCGGACGAGGCGGCGCCGCAGTTTCTGCAATTTCATGCGAGTCCGATGTTGGCTGGCATCGTTTTCGCGGGGCTCTTTGCCGCCATCATGTCCACCGCCGACAGTTTTCTCAATCTCGGGGCCGCCGCCGTCGTGCACGACATCCCGCGCGCCTTGTACGGACGGTCACTGTCAAACGAGCTGTTCTGGGCCCGGGTCGCGACGGTGGTCCTGGCCGTGGGATCCGCGATTTTCGTGCTCTACTCCCGGCAGGACTTGGTGGCCCTGCTCGGCGCCTTCGGGTGGGGCACCTTTGCGGCCGCGCTGGTGCCGGCCGTGGCCATTGGCTTCAACTGGAAGCGGGCGACCGCGACCGCGGCCAACGTCGCCATCGTCACCAGTCTGGTCGTGAACTTCGGTATTGAAGTGTTCGGTCTTGCGATCCCCTACGGTATTACCGGCGGGTTCGTGGCACTGCTGCTGTCGTTGACGCTGTTCTTCGGCATCTCGCTGGCGTCTCCAGCTCCAGAGATCGACCCAGACATCGAGGCCATCATGGATCTCTGAGGTCGCACCGCCAGACGGGTTACCAATGAATCGTTCGGTCGGCCGTGGACTTGCCGCCGCGGGCGAGAAGCCCGTTACTGGGCGTCCTGATGTGGACGACATAGTCGAACGCACCGATGCCCAGGTCGTCTCCGGGTGTCGGTTCGGTGGCGGCCATCGTCTTGACCAGTCGAACAAACTCCTCCCCAAGCGCACGCGCCGCAGTGGGTCCTGTATCGGCCCTCACCGTGAGGGACAACGCGACCGTGCGTCCACGTTGGTCGATGTCCGCGTTGATGACCGAATCGCTGTTGGATACGCCGGCGAGTGCGATGGATGCTTCCCCGCGGGTGAGTACAGGCGGAGTCGTCGGCTCGCGGGCGTCATCGGCGTCGAACCAGCCGCCGATGGCCCTGATGGCCGCGGGGACCAACGTGAACGCGGCCGCGCTGAAGGCAGACGCCGTCGCGATACCCATCACGTCGGCCGACCCGGCCTCGGTCGCCTCCCGCGGGGTCATGGCCGCCACCATGTCCCAGTGGCCGGGGAGTGCCCCTGGCGTCGCCGGACGTATGCGGCTGAATTGGTCGTAGTCGACCCCGGCCACCACGCCGAGGTTACGCAGTGGCTCGGTTTCCGGTCGCTCGTCGCGTAGCAGGATTTCTTCGCGGAATTCGAGGCCGCTCGCCCGAGCCCTGTCCGTTCGACGAAGGTCCAGCGCGCGTTTGATGCGTTCGAGCGATGCCGGTGACGCGGTGGCCGCAGGCGCGTCCGCCTGAGGCGCAGATTGAGCGGGAGGCTCGCCAGACGCCGCCGGCTGTGCCTCCGCCGAAGTCGCGCTGGCGGTGACGATAAGCGCGCCGAGATACCAGGCGAGGCGTGGCCTCGAGGTTGGCCGGCCCGGCCTCGGGACTGTCGTCCCCACTGCTCGTATCGCAGTCATGGTGTAGATTTGATGATACACCCCGCCCTCTCGGCGGGTCATCTGCACGTCGGGTGCACGTCGGGTGCACGTCCGATGAGCGCCGCTGGCATCGCCGTCGCCCGCACGTTCGGGCCGACCCGCCGGAGTGTCGATGGTGTCCGTGCAATCTGGATTCCGTACCAGGAGGATGCATGACGTTCGTCGCAGAGCTTGAACCGACCGCCGTCTGGCAGCATTTCGACACGATTTTGACAATTCCCCGGGCCTCAAAAGATGAGGGGCGGATGCGCACCCACGTCCTCGCGGTCGCTGACCGGCACGGGTTGCCCCACCAGATCGACGCCGCAGGCAACGTCGTGGTCCGAAAACCTGGGACCCCGGGTAGCGAGGGCGCGGCCGTGACAATTCTCCAGTCACACCTCGACATGGTGCAGGAGAAGAATTCCGACGTGGTGTTCGATTTCGCGACCGACGCGATCGTTCCCCAACTTGATGGCCAATACCTCACCGCCACCGGCACGACCCTCGGCTCCGACAACGGCATGGGCGTGGCCACCATGCTTGCGCTCATGGGTGACACGGGGTTCGCGCACGGTCCACTGGAACTGTTGTTCACGATAGATGAGGAGACCGGCCTGACCGGAGCCGCGGAGCTCGACGCGAGCCTGTTGCGGGGGCGTCAGCTGCTCAATCTGGACTCCGAGGAGGATGGCATCGTCTACGTCGGCTGTGCCGGTGGGGGCGACACGCAGCTCACCGTGCCGGTGACGTCAGCGCCCGCGGCGGGTACCGCGTTGTCGGTCTCGCTGCGGGGGCTCAAGGGTGGGCACTCCGGATGCGATATCCATCTGCAGCGAGGAAACGCGGTGCAGTTGCTCGCACGGGCGCTCTGGGCCTCTTACGCGGGTTGCCGGTTTCGGCTAGCCGGGATCGACGGTGGGAGCGCGCACAACGCGATCCCCAGAGAGGCGTTCGCGACGCTCCTGGTATCGACCGGGGAGCGCAGCGCCATGATGGCGTCCCTCGAGCGGGAGCTGGAGGCGATTCAGCGCGAGTATGGTCCGGCCGACCCCGGCATGGAGCTCACGGTGGATGACGTGACGCCGCCGTCCGCCGTCTGGGACGATGCGACGACCGAGCGCGTGCTCGCGTTGCTCAATGCACTGCCTCATGGCGTCGAGGCCATGAGCTACGACATCCCAGATCTGGTTGAGACGAGCGTGAACCTGGCGACCGTCGGGGAGGAGGACGGGACTCTGCGGATCGGCGTGAGCAGTCGGTCGTCGATTGATTCAGCGCTCGAGGCGCTGCGTCGGCGGGTCCGCGCGGTGGGTCTATTGGCCGGTGCGGAGGTGGAAGAGGACGCCGCGTATCCCGGGTGGAAACCGGACCTCGAGTCTCGGCTGCTTGAGGTGGTCAAGGCGGTACACAAGCGCGAGCTTGGCGCCGACCCAGAGATCAAGGCGATCCATGCCGGGCTCGAGTGCGGCATTCTTGGCAAGAAGATTCCCGGCATCGACATGATTTCCTTTGGCCCGCAAATCGAATTTCCGCACTCTCCAGACGAACGGGTGCACGTCGCGTCCGTCGCCCGTTTCTACACCCTGGTGGCCGCCACACTCTCGGAACTGGCATAACGGCGCGCGACTACGCGCGCCGCGCCGGGCCTCGGGTCGCACCCTGTCTCGTGACCAGCGAAATGCCCGAGGCGCCAGTGGCGTATTACAGAGCAGACTTCACGGCAGCCTGAAGGAGGCACTATGCGAACCAGTCTTGTAGCGGCGGCGGTCCTTTGTATGACCCTTCCGGTCTTGGGTCAGGGCGGCGGGGTGACGGCAGACGGTTGGAAGACGCGCCTCGATCGAGGCACCAACGTCGAGGAGCTCAGCTTCCGGTCGATGGGTGATGGGTTCCACGTGACCACGGGGCCCCACGCGATTTTCTGGAATGCCGCCAACTCGGGGTCGGGCACGTTCACCGCGAGCGTCACGCTCATGCAGACCAAGCCGTCCTCGCACCCCAATTCCTACGGGTTGTTCGTGGGGGGGACGGACCTCGATGGCGAAGGTCAGACCTACACCTACTTCTTGATCCGTGAAACGGGAGAATTCCTCATCAAGAAGCGGATGGGCGCTGTTACCGAGAACGTCACCGATGGCTGGGCGCGGCATGCCGCGGTCAACGGACTCGACAACGGCCAGGCGCGGAACACGCTCAGTGTCGAGGTGGGCGCAAGCAACGTGCGCTTTCTGTCGAATGGCACGGCGGTGGCGAGCGTGCCGAAATCGGGCCTGAGCGTCGACGGTATTGCTGGCGTCCGGTTCAGTCACCAGCTCGACGTTCACGTTGCCGACTTCACGGTTGGCTAGGCACTGAATCGGTCCCCGGGGGTGCGTCCAGACGCGGCGCGTTTTAGTGCCCGTCTGTCCGTGTTCTCGGAGACTCGGTGTGCATGGTCACGACAGATCGACGCACTCGCCGAGCGTGGGCACGGTGACCGTGGCGGCGAACCGGTCGACGAGCGAGGTGGCGAAGGCGAGCGCGGCCGTTTCCTCGCCGTGCACCAAGAATGTCCGCTCTGGTGTACCGCCCAGCCCTTCGAACCAGTCCAGCAGCTCCGTGCGGTCCGCGTGCGCAGAGAAGCCCTCGATGGTCTCGACCCGGGCGTTCAGCGGATACGAATGGCCGAAGATCCGCACCGGCGAGACGCCGGACTGAATGATCCGGCCGAGCGACCTGGCGGCCTGGTAGCCCACGAAGACGATCGTGTTCTTGGCATCGGCTATCGTGTGTTTCAGATGATGCTTCACTCGTCCCGCCGTACACATGCCAGACGCGGAGATGATCACCGCTGGCCAGGAGTTCCCTTACCGGACCGGAGTATGACTCGGGATGAAGAGCGAACGCCTTGGTGGCGGCGACCGCCATGGGGCTGTCGACGAACACTCGTAGGCCCGGCAGCCGGCCCGTTTCTACGAGGTCGTTCAGGCGGGTGAGTATCTCCTGCGTCCGACCGACCGCGAAGGACGGGATGATGACCTTCCCGCCTCGCGCCGTCGTGTCGCGAATGATGTCGAAGAGCATCTCCGTCCGGTCGTCCTCGTCTTCCCGCTCTCGGTCACCGTATGTCGACTCCATGATGAGGTAGTCCGGCCGCTCGACCGTCCGGGGCGGTGGCAGCAGCCGGGAGCCCTGGACCCCGAGGTCGCCTGAGAAGACCAGGCGGCGTGTGGTGCCGTCATCGTCCAGTCGCAGCTCAATGATGGCCGCGCCCAAAATGTGGCCAGCTGGCACGAACGTGACCTGAGCGCCCCCCGGCAGCGACTCGGTGTAACCCAGCCCAACCGGCACCAGCTGCCCGAGGAGGGCGAGGGCATCTTGCTCCGTGTAGAGCGGCGTGACCCAGCTCGCGTCCTGCTTTTGTTTCTTGAGCCGCTTGATCTTCCAGCGGGCGTCTTCTTCCTGGATGTGGCCCGAGTCGGCCAGCATGATCTCAAGCAGACGCGCGGTCGTGGCCGTGGTGAAGATAGGGCCTCGGTATCCGTGTTTCCGCAGCAGCGGAGGCCGCCCCGAGTGATCGATGTGCGCGTGACTGAGAACGACGGCGTCGATGGTCGCGGGGTCGAACGGGAACGGCGTTCGATTGCGCTCGTGCCGCTCACGTCCCCCTTGGATCAAGCCGCAGTCGAGGAGGATGCGTGTGCCGCCGCACTCGACCAAGTGGCAAGATCCCGTGACCCCGCGCGCGGCGCCGTGAAATGTGATCTGCATGATGACCACGCAGTATACCCGCCAGCCCAGGCGAATCCTGTTGCGTGGCACCGGCACCGGACGCTATGCTGACCTTGCCCAATTTCACTCGTCCAGTATGGCCCCCCGCGTTCGCAGGACCCTGGCGAGATACCGGAGGCAGTTGTGAAGCGAGTCATCACCGTTGTCGGTCTGCTTGCGCTGGCGTGTGTCATCGGTAGTCCCGCGCCCGTAGCCGCGGCGACCGAGGCAGAGGCGCCGACGTTCACGAAAGATGTGCTGCCGTTGCTCCAGCGCTCCTGCCAGAGTTGCCATCGTCCTGGCACCGCGGCACCAATGTCATTGCTTACGTATGGCCAGGTTCGGCCGTGGGCGCGAGCCATCAAAGACCGCGTGAGTGCGCGGCAGATGCCGCCGTGGCACCTTGACCGGGCCATTGGCGTCTACCGCGACGACCCCTCGCTTAGCGACGCTGAGATTGCGACCATCGTCGGGTGGGTCGAGGCCGGCGCACCGCAAGGAAATCCGGAGGACGCACCGCCGCCATTGGATCTCGCCTCGCTCGACGAGTGGGCCTGGGGCGAGCCAGACATGATCGTCTCGATGGAGAAAGGTTTCACCATCTCTGCGGAGGGTGCCGACATGTTCCCGTCGGAGACGGTCGAGTCCGGACTCACCGAAGACCGACACATGCAGTGGGTCCAGCTGCTCACGACCGCGAACTGCTGCGTGCATCACGAACACGTCTACGCCTTTACCGAGGAGAACCCCGACGACACCGAGGACATTGATCCCGTGCACGTCACCGAGTACGTCATGGGAAACAAAGGTGACTACTTTCCGGAGGGGACTGGCAAGATGTTGTACGCCGGGTCCAAGTTCCGGTTTGCGCCCCACTACCATCCCTGGGGCGAAGAGGTTCACGACATCTCACGCGTCGGTATCAAGTTCTATCCGCGCGGCGAGGTGCCTGACCTCGAGGTCACGTCGCACCGTATCAGGACCGGCATCGGCGACGACTGGACGTTGAACCGAGAGAAAGTCGAAGACCTGTTGCTCAAGCAGGGCGTCGACCTACCGCTCGATGGCGAGACGCCGCTGGAGCCCTTTTTGACCGAGGGCAACGTCAACAGCCTGGCGCAGCTCAGCATTCCGCCGCACACCGTCGCCCGCTCAGAGCGTTTCCTTCGGCTTGAGCAACCGGCGATTGTCATCAACTTTCAGCCCCACATGCACTTCAGGGGAAGCCGCATGCTGCTCGAAGCGATTCACGCGGACGGGCGGCGCCAGCTGCTGACGGACGTGCCGAATTACGAGCAGGTCTGGCAGTTGACGTATACCTATGCGGAACCCCACCTGTTCCCCGCTGGCACGATCCTGCACTCGGTGGCGTGGCACGACAACACCGCTGCCAACAAGCACAATCCTGACCCGTCCGCCTGGATCGGATGGGGTGCCCGCACCATGGATGACATGGGCAACGCCTGGACCGACATCGCTTTCATGACCGACGAGCAGTATGAGGAGCGCCGCGCGGAACAGATGGACCGACTCGCCAATCCCCAGCGTACGAATAACGAGCAGTAGCGGAACGGTTGAACCCGGTCTCGTCGCTAGCGGGCGGGTTGGATGTCGACGGTGACGGAGGCGGTGCGTTCGAACACGCCGTCGCTACCTCTCAGCTCGACCGTGTAGGAGCCCGGCCTGTCAAAAAAGGCGAGGGTTCTCGGGGTGTCGGGTACGTCAAACGTGGCGGTGCCTGGTCCACTGGTTTGCTGCCACGCCGCTGTCACCGGCACGTCGCGTGGGAGGCCCTCGTCTCGCACGCTGCCGAAGAGCTTCACGCCCTCACCCACCGTCCCTGTCAATTCGGTCGGACCGAGGACTCGCACGATCGGTGACCGATTCAAACAGACATTGCGTGGCGCGGTCGTGGGGTCGACGTCTCGGCGGGCCTGTCGTTCGCTGTTGGCATCGAATTCCCAGCTGTATTGCAGCATCGAATCACTGGTGAGGTGGGTCTCGTCGCCCAAGGAGAGGCGCCAGCGGAGCACCCCGTCGAAATCGCCGTCGACGACCATCATGCATTGAAACCGGTGGTGTCCCGGGAGGAAGGTCGTCGGTTGGCCCCGGTCGGGTTCACCCGTCAGGAACATGTTGTCCTCGCCGATGGGCACCGAAATCGTCGTGCGGTTGTGATTGAAGTAGGTGAACGCCAAGAGCAAAGACCCATCGTCGTTGTAGGCGAAGCCGTCGTAGGCCGGAAAGAGCGACGTGGTGGTCTGCCGGGCGGAGAGTGGTGGTGCCACCACCAAGAAGGCCGTGACCACCAGCCCGACTACGATGGACACCACCACGACCAGCGCTGTCTGGGTTGCTGCGCTGCGTGTGCCGGTCCGTGTGTCGATGCGATGCATGTTGGCGCAATTATAGTGTCCGCGTGTCGTTGGGCTTGCAGCTCACGCTGACAATCTCGGCCGAAGTCGGGCGCCAGCCCACCAGATTGAGTTGGGCGATAGCGGCCTCGCGCTCGGGGCGATACAGCGCGACACTGGCTACGTCGCCGGGCTTGGGCACGAAGCCGAGATGGAACGGCCACGCGCGGCCTCGCCGTTGCCGCGTGAGCAGTGCGTAGCAGTCCGTCGGATCCGGATCCGGGTTTGGGCCTGGGCTCGGCGACGGCGGTGGCGCGGGTTGCTCTGTTCCGTCGTCGGGCGCAGCCGGTAGGGGCGGATCTGGCTGACCGAACTCGAAGAGCTGGACGTCGATCTCGCCATGTCTGCAGCGGACATCCCAGCGAGCCTGGTCGTGTGGTCCGTCAAACAGCACGTCGAGGCCGGACCGCTGGATCAAGTGCGCTGTGCGCGAGTCGTCCATTTCTTCGATGGCAACATATCCTCGCTCGACACCGTATGACTCTCGCGCCTCGCGCACGAACAGACCGTTGGCGTGTTCGTTGAACGTCAGGCCTACCACCGTGCCGACCAACTCCATCCGCGCGCGCTGCATGGTGCGCTCGTCGAGCGGGTCACCGAAGACCACGTCATGGCCGGCCTGTTCGGCGACGTGGCAACGCTTGGGATCGGATTCGATGAACAACACCGAGGCACCGCCGGTGCGGAGCGCACCGGCTAACGAGAGTGCGAGACCGTCGGTGCCAAAGATGGCGACGCGGTCCCGCTCGGGAAGCCGTAGGTTGAGGACCCAGGCGAGTGGGTAGGCGAACATCCCGGACAGCACGACAGTGCCGGCAATGGTCGAAAACACGAGGGCGCGCAGGGCGGCACCGCCGGCGACGCCCTGCGCCTCAAGTGTCGCGGCTGTGATGGAGGCGATGGCGGCCGCCACAATCCCGCGCGGCGCCACGCCGCCGATGAAGATTCGTTCTTGGCGGGTCAGCTTCAAGCCGCGGGTGGACCACCACACACCGACCGGTCTGACGACCAGGATCAGGGCGGCGACGACCGCGAGTCCGCCCCAGCCCAGCGCGCGCACATCGTCGAGTGCGACATCGGCCGAGAGCAGTACGAAGAGCATGCCGACCAGCAAGACCGTGAGTTGGTCCTTGAACTCACGCAACTCGTGTCCCACCCGGGTGTCGAGATTGCCGATCACCACACCGGCCACCGTGACCGCCACCAGGCCGCTCGGCTCCATGACGGCGTTACAGGCTTCGAACAGCAATACGACGCTGGCCAAGGCAAAGACATTTTCGTAGTTGCGCGCGACCAGCACGCGATACCGCAACGCGCCGGCCAGCGCGAACCCTGTCGCCAGACCCGCGACGACCCCAAAGCCGATACTGACGACGACCCCGAGCGTTTCCGATGCGAACGTGGTCAGCCGAGGCGCGATGACCAACTGCAGGAGGAAACCAGCGAGCAGCGCGCCGACCGGGTCGATGAGCACCCCTTCAGCCTCCAGAATCGTCTTGACCCGCGGGCGCAGTCGCATGTCCCTCAGCAACGGTTGAATCACCGTGGGGCCGGTCACCACGACGAGTGCCCCGAAGAGCGTCGCCAGCTCGAGGCGCCAGCCGAGCAAGAACGTGGCCAGCAACGTGGCGCCGCCCCACGTGGCCAGCGCGCCCACGCTAATCAACCGCCGGATCGCTGCTTCCTGGCGCTTGAGGCGCGACCACTGCAGGTTGAGTCCGCCCTCGAACAGAATGATGGCGACGCCGAAATCGACAATGCCGAACAGGCCCTCGCCAAGTGACCGCGGCTGAATCCAGCCCATCCCTTCGGGCCCGAGCAGCGCACCGCAGGCCAGGAGGAGCACGATGCCCGGTAGCCGAAGCAGGCGTGAGACGGATTGGGCCAGAATACCGGCGGCCAAGGCCAGGGCTACCGTGAGTTCCGGGTGCGCGTGTGGATCCATAGGTCTCGTGTCAAGTCGACGGTTGCCGAGGGGCGTACCGCTCTGTACAGTGGAACCAGAGGCTACCGATCGCCGTCGTGTCTATTATGGCGGGCGAGAGCCCTGTTCGCGCCCTGCGCGCGTTCGGTTCGCTTATCAAGATTCGGTACGGAGAATCGCATGTCAGCCCATCTCGCTCTACGGTCAGGTAATCCCGCGCTTACGGCAGACACATTCACCCGGGTGCCCCCGCTCGCTGGTCATGAGTCCATGACGATCACCGGCACCGTCAACAAGACGGCGATGTCGCTGATCGTGCTGCTCGTGGCCGCGATGTATGTGTGGGGCAAGGGCGCCCAGGGGCAGCTGCCGATGTTCTGGATGTGGGGCGGGGTGATTGGTGGCTTCGCTGTCGCCATGGTCACCACCTTCAAGCCGGTCTGGGCGCCGTACACGACCCCCCTCTACGCGGCGCTCGAAGGGCTGGCCCTTGGCGGCATCTCCTATGTCTTCGAGCAGATGTACCCCGGCATCGTGGCGCAGGCGGTCTTTCTGACGTTCGGCACCCTCGGTGCACTCCTCTTCGCGTATCGGAGCGGGATCATCCGCGCCACAGAGAACTTCAAGCTTGGGGTGTTCGCGGCGACCGGCGGTATCGGTCTCGTCTACCTGCTGAGCTTCGTGCTCGGGTTCTTTGGTATCAGCGTTCCCTTGATTCACTCGAGCGGCACGTTCGGCATTCTCTTCAGCGTGTTCGTTGTGGTGATCGCGGCGCTCAATCTGGTTCTGGACTTTGACTTCATCGAGCAGGGCGCCGAGCGTGGCGCGCCGAAGTACATGGAGTGGTACGGGGCATTCGGCCTGCTGGTCACTCTGGTGTGGTTGTATCTCGAAATCTTGCGGCTGCTGGCCAAGTTGCAGAGCCGAGACTGATCCACGCACGTGTGCCATGGGCTGCTAGCCGGTCCCGGAGACGGGGGGCACCAGGAGTGTGGCGCCTTCGTCGGAGGAAGGGCGCTCGAAGAGCCCTACAAAGCTCAGCAGAGTGGCCGGGTCAATCGCGAAGTTGTGGCGCGGCAGGGCCGCATTTCGCGATGTCAGTCGGGACTGAATCACGGCCACTGGCGTCTCAACGAGATGAATCGTGGCCTGGGCCCCGGCCGCCCTTGCCGCCTCAATGCACTGGATTCTGTTCTCCCGGAGAAAGAAGCCGTCGTCGAGAATCACGTCGACGGAGCGTCTCAACAGCTCGACGCACTGCTCCCAGATGAGTTCCCGGCAGGCGAGGACACGTCTGACATGCTCGTCTTGACCGACGTCGGACAGCGTATAGCGTCCGAATGCCGTGATCAGCCACCGGTCGAGTGAAAACAGCACGCTGTCTCCGTCTGCATGCAGACCACCGGCATAGGTGGTCTTTCCGGAACACGGGAGTCCGCAGATCAGATGTGCAGTGGGCATGTCGTGGCCCGTGCTGTCAGTGCGTGTGCGCACTCGGCGGAAATGGGGGAGGGTTCGGCTCGGGTCCCGCGTCGGTGTCGCAGTTGTCGCACCCGTGGCAGGAGGCCTGCGAGTCTGGTGTCGAGCTGCCGAACAGCCCACGGAAATGCCGGACCAGGGACACCACCGCCAACCCTACGATGAGAGCCGCGATCGGTTCCTGCCAACTCATGCGGTCCCCCATCCCATGAGGGAGCCAATTTGATACACCGCGAGTGAGGCGACGTAGGCGAGCACCGACATATAGCTAAACATGAAGACAGGCCAGCCCCAGCCCCCCGCCTCCTTGCGCACAACTACGATGGTGCTCATGCACTGGCAAGCGAGGACAAAGAACACCATCAGAGACACACCGGCCAGCGGGGTCATCAAGGGGGATCCGTCGACACGGGTCGCGTTTTGTAGCGATGATCGCAGGCTGACGCTTTCTTCGTCCGCCGCTTCGATGCCGAAGACGATGCCGAGGGTCGAGACAAACACCTCTCGGGCCGCGAATGCGCCGAGAATGCCCACGCCGATTCGCCAGTCGAAGCCCAGTGGCTCGAGCACCGGTTCGATAAGGCGGCCCATTCGGCCCCCCACGCTGTAGCGTAGCTGGTCGCTGGCGAGGCGGCCATCGAGCTCGGCCAGCGCGGCCTCCTGGTCGGCCGCAGGCGTCGTCGCCAGCACCTGCGCGCGCGACGCGTCATGCAGGGTATCGATCTCCGCGCTGTGCGGGAATGAGAGAAGCGCCCACAGAATTATCGTCATCGTGAGGATGATCGTGCCGGCGTCTTCGAGGAACTTGCGCACGCGTCGCCACGTGACCAGCGCGACGTTCCGCCACACCGGTACCCGATAGGGGGGGAGTTCGAGCACCAACGGCAGCCGCGGGCCCGTGAGCACGGTGCGCCGGAGGACGGCCGCCGCGCCCAAGGTGGCGACGACCGAGAGCGTGTACATGGAAAATAGGACGAGCGCCCCGACGCTGAGCAAGCCAAAGACGCGGGGCTCACCCGCGAACACGACGGCGGTCACCAGGGCGTAGACCGGGAGTCGCGCGCTGCAGGAGACCATCGGCAGCGTCAGCATCGTGATCAATCGGTCTCGCCGGCTCTCGATCGTGCGTGTCGCCATGACCGCAGGGATCGCGCATGCGAACCCGGACAACATCGGCACGAACGCCTTGCCATGCAGACCGACCCGTCCCATCAGCCGATCGATGACGAAAGCGACGCGGGCCAGATAGCCCAGATCTTCGAGCAGCGCGATGAAGAAAAACAGCATCGCGATCTGCGGCACGAACACCACCACATTGCCGACACCCGCGATGACGCCGTCAATCAAGAGGTCGTTCAATACCCCCGGCGGAAGGCTTGTGGCCACCATGGTTTGCAGCCAGCCGGTCGCGCCCTCGATGGCGCCGATGAAAGGCTCAGACCAGCTGAACAAGGCTTCGAACAGTACCGCCATGACCACAGCGAAGGCCGCCACGCCGTAGAAACGGTGGATGAGGATCCCATCGAGTCGTTCGGTCCACTGTCGCGTATCTTCGCGCGCTTGTGTGCGAACGTCGGCCGCCACCGTCTCAATCCACCGGTAACGGGCGGTAATGAGTTCCTGGTGGAGATTGCGCTGTGTCTGTGTCGCACGGTCTTGGATCGCCTGCACCTGGCGGCGAACCGGCTCGGGAAGCCCCGAGGCGTCGTCGTCGTGCTCCAACGACAACAGCGACCACACCGCCCACGCGCGTTGCACCGCCGGGGTCTGGCCAAAGTTGGCGTCGGCCAGCGCCTTGGTCACCGCGGCTACGTCCTGTTCCGCGTCGGCAGGCAATCCCGGCCTGGACGAGTCGGTCCTTGGGCCGCGCGTGAGAGTGGCGTCGATGGCCTCGCGCAACTCCTCCAGGCCGCGGCCTCGCGAGGCGACGGTCGGGACAACAGTGGCCCCGAGCCACTGGCCCAGTCGCTTCGTGTCGAAGTCGGTACCCCCGGCGCTCGCCTCGTCGATCATATTGAGGGCGACGACGACGGGTACCCCCGTTTCGACGATTTGGAGCACCAGGTAGAGGCCGCGTTCGACCGCGCCGGCGTCAACCACCACCACGACGGCGTCAGGCGGGTCGCCTCGACGCCCGAGCACCTCGTCGGCCGCCACCTGCTCGTCGGGTGAATTCGCGCTCAAACTGTAGGTGCCGGGCAGGTCCACCACTTCGACCGGCGAGCCTTCTGGCAGGGTGATGCGTCGGGATGAGCGGGTCACGGTGACCCCTGGATAGTTGCTGACCTGGGCCCGGGCGCCGGTCAGCGCATTGAAGATTGTGGTCTTGCCGGAGTTGGCATTCCCCGCCAGGAGCACCGTCTGGACCCGGTCGGTCGCGGCCCTGGGTTTGCTTGGGTAGGCGCCAAACTGCAAGAGCTGGTCGCGATCGGTTGCATCGACCTCATCAACGAGATCCGCTCGGCCCTCAGGAATCAGCTGGATCAGTGCGGCGTCGGCGAGTCGCAGTGAGAGCAGATAGCCGCGGAGACGAATCTCAAGCGGATCGCCAAGTGGCGCGCGGCGGACCGTTTCGATGGCGGTGCCTGGCAGCAGCCCCATTTCCATGAGGCGGCGCGCGACGGGGCGGTCGCACCCCACGTGGTGGACCACCGCGTGGGTGCCAATCGGAAGCTGGTCGAGCGTGCGGAGACCCTGATGCACGGGGCGAAATGCTCCTCGCATCGGTGGCGAGGCCACCCACCGTGCGGATCCAAGAAGTGAGACTCAGTCTCAGTTTCGGAGCTCATTTTATATCGCGCCAATTTGGTCGGTCAACAGGTCCGGGACGTCACGAGAAGGGCTCTCGGAGCTGGTCGACGGCGACCTCTTTTCAGAAGCGTGCGCGCAGCCCGAATGTCGGTATGCGCGGGAACCCTTGAGACGCCGTCTCAAAGACCTGCGGCAGGGCCGCGTCCGGGTTGTGTCGGAGTCGTGGCTCCAGGACAACCGCGTTGTCTCGACCCAACAGATTGAGCACCTCAACGTAGAACGACCAGCGGCCTCTCCGATAGGTTCCCCGGACATCGACTCGGGCATAGTGGGGCAGTCTGGCCGCGTTCAGGTTGTCGAGGCCGCCGTAGTCCACGGTGTAGATCAAATTCCCGACAGAGTCGGTCCCTGGCACGAGCCGGCCCCGGTCGTCCTCGACCGCCGAAACCCGGACCCCGAGTGGCGCGGTGTGCGGAAAGCCGCTGGCGACGCGGAACGTCGTGGCCACGTCCCACCGACGGGTGAGCCGGTATCGGCCGACCGCGTTGAATGCGTGGCGGCGGTCGTACTCGAAGGCGTACCGTCGACCGTAACTCTCGCGCGTGGCCCGTCCCCAGGCGTACGAGAGCCATCCGGTGAGTGGCGCCGCGTCGTTGCTGTGGCTGAAGAACAGGTCCAGGCCGTAGGCGATGCCACCGGCGTCGTTCGTCGGGGCGCTCAAAATCAGCGGCGCCGTGGGCACGTCGTCGCGCAAGGGCTCCGGAAAATCGTACTGAGACACTCGCTCGAGTCGTTCAGACTCGTTCTCGAGGCGGCCCAAGAGTAGATCATTGAAACCCTTATAGTAGCCCTCGATCCGCGCAGTCAGGTCCCGACCCAGCGCCTGCTCCAGGCCAACCACGACGTGCGTGGCTTTCTCGTGGAGCAGACCACCGTCATGGGCCCCGGACAGGTCGATGAAGTAGTCCGACTGTGTGAGCTTCTCGTAGCCGGGGCTCTGCGTGTATAACCCGCCCGCGGCGCGCACACGGGCGCCGCGGCCCAGGGCGTAGCTCAGCGCGATCCGGGGGGACAGTGCCATGTCGCCGTTGATGGTGCTCCAGTCCAGACGCAGGCCCGGTTCGAACGACACGCGGGATGACGGCGTGTACGTGTCCTTGAGCCAGAGGCCGCCGCGAGTCCCGCGGAGTGCAGACTGCAGGTCGTCCGGGAGTCCGGCGCCGCCCTGAATGCTCGATCCGTTGGCCTGCGTGTCGTTCCTGTCGCCCCTGAGGGTGAATCCAACGCGCGTATCAAGGCGGTGCACCTCGATGCCGGCGCCGAGCAGATGACGGGGAGACACCTGTACGCCAAGCTCTTGCCGGGCTGAGACGTCGCCGATATCGAGCGAGCGGTCGAACAGAATCGTGCTGAGCTCGAACGCGACATCGTTGTCCGGTGCATTCGAACGTCTCGCGTCCGCGCGCACGAGGCCGTCGAAGTTGAGCTGCTCCCGGTTGCGATACCAGGACACGATGGTCGTCGACGTGGCGCGCGCCCCGAGCACCGCGTCCAACCGGGCCGAGGCAAGCCCGTTCGTCACGTCTGACCCGAGCGCCGCCCGCTCGTCGTCCCGGTCGCCGTCTATGTCCAGGTCGGCGTCCTCCACGCTGCGAAGTCCGGTCAGGGTCAGACGGTGGCCCGGCCCAAACTCCCAGCCCGCCCGCAGTTGGAGGTCCGCGAACGATGGAAAATTCTGATCTTGCAGGCGCCCCGCGACGAGGTCGTAGTAGGTGCGGCGGGCGCTGACAAGCCAGGTGCCGTTGTGTCCGCCCGGCGTGGCTCCTTCCAGCACGACGTTGGCGTCCGTCACACTCGCCGATCCGGCCCCCGCGAATGTCGGACGCCCCGGACGGTTCTCGACGATCAGCAGCGACGACAGCCGGTCGCCGTAAGCAGCCCCAAAGCCGCCGGCGCTGAGTTGAAAACCTTCGACGGTTTCTGGGTTGAATGCGCTGGCAATGCCGAAGAGGCGATACGGATTGTGCACCTCGATGCCGTCCATCACCGTCAAGTTCTGGTCCGGGGTGCCGCCGCGTACCGCGAGCCGGCTACCGAAGTCGTCCGTGGAGGCGACCCCCGGGAGGGTGTTGAGCGTCCGAAAGACATTGTCGATACTCCCGGGGGCGCGAAAGACCTCGGCTGGACTCACCGGTGTCGACGAGGGCCGCTCCTGCGCATCGGGTGCAGAGACCACCTCGACGGTCTCTGCGAACCTGTTGGGAAACAACCGAATGACCAGCTCTAGGCTGTCGACGGGCACGACCGTGTCCAGGTAGCCGGTCGCCCGAACCCGCAAGGTGGTCTCGGCCGCTCCTACGTCGATGGAGAAACGACCGCCAGACTCGGTGACGACCGTGTCGGTGGCGCCTTCGACACGCGCGTCCTCCAACGGCGCCTCAGTGACACCATCGATGACCTGGCCCGTCACGCTGGACGGCGGTTGGGCTGTGGTGGATGCCGGCGTGAGCAGCACCGCGCCCAACAGAAGAGCGAGAGCACGGGCAGTCGAAGACACAGTCGAGAACAATCAGGATCTCTGGCAGGGAAGGTGCGGCGCGGCAGCGCGCTGCTTGATTGTAACCGCCCGCTGTACACGGGCCTCAGCGATGCAGGCTGTGGGAGAATACGGGTGAGTGTCCCCGATGCACAACGCCCGCGTCACAGTCCCGACTCCCCTCAATGAACCGGTCCTGAGCTATGCGCCAGGATCTTCGGAGAAGACGGCTATCAAGGCGCAGCTCGACGCGTTCGGCACGTCCTCGGTAGAGATTCCGCTCGTCATCGGTGGTCGGGACGTGGCGACCGGTGACGTCGGCACCTGCATCGTGCCGCACGACCATCAGCGGCAGCTGGCCACATATCACCGTGGGAATGCCGAGACCGTGCACCAGGCGACCGCGGCCGCCGCGGCGGCGCGCCCCGAATGGAGCGCCATGCCGTGGGAGTCTCGGGCGGCAATTTTCCTGAAAGCTGCGGAACTGCTGGCCGGCCGGTATCGCCAGGTGTTGAACGCGGCGACCATGCTCAATCAGAGCAAGACCGCGTTTCAGGCCGAGATCGACGCCGCCTGCGAGCTGATCGATTTCTGGCGGTTCAATGTGTCGTATCTGCCTGAGATCTACGAGCAGCAGCCGCAGAGCGCGCCTGGGATATGGAATGTCGTCGAGTACCGCGCGCTTGAAGGATTCGTCTTCGCGGTCACACCGTTCAATTTCACGTCGATCGCGGGCAATCTGCCGACGAGCCCAGCGCTGATGGGGAACACCGTGGTGTGGAAACCAGCCTCGACCGCCGTCTTTTCAGCCTACTGGTTGATGCAACTGCTCGAAGAGGCCGGTCTTCCGCCTGGTGTCATCAATCTGGTTCCGGGGGGGGGCGCGCAGATTGGCGACCCGGCGATGGCGCACCCGGACCTGGCTGGAGTTCATTTCACCGGCAGTACCCCGGTATTTCAAGGCATGTGGCGCACGGTGGGCACCAACATCGCCGGATACAAGAGCTATCCCCGCATCGTCGGTGAGACCGGCGGCAAGGACTTTGTGTTCGCCCACTCGTCGGCGGACCCGGAGGAACTGGCGGCGAATCTGATTCGCGGCGCGTTTGAGTACCAGGGCCAGAAATGTAGCGCCGCCAGTCGTGCCTATATTCCCGCAAGTCTGTGGACCGATCTACGTGATCGGCTGGTGAGTGAGGTCGAAGCGATACCCTACGGCGATGTCGCCGACTTCAGGAACTTCATGGGCGCGGTCATCGACAAGTCCGCGTTCGACACACTCAAGGGCTACATTGACCGGGCGAAGACTGATACGGATGCCGATGTCATCTGCGGCGGAGTGTGTGACGACAGCGTCGGCTACTTCATCGCGCCCACGATCATCCAGGCCCATGCCCCGCGCTATGCGACGATGGAGACCGAGTTATTCGGTCCGATCCTGACCGTCTACGTGTACCAGGACGCCGACTACGAGCAGGCACTTGAGTTGTGCGATCGCACATCGCCCTATGCGTTGACCGGGGCCGTGTTCGCGCGGGACCGCGCGGCCATCAATGTGGCCTCGTCCAGGCTGCGCCACGCCGCGGGCAACTTCTATATCAACGACAAGCCGACGGGCGCCGTCGTCGGGCAGCAGCCGTTCGGCGGTTCACGCGCGTCAGGTACCAACGACAAGGCTGGCAGCGCCCAGAATTTGTTGCGGTGGGTCAGCACCCGAACGACCAAAGAGACGTTCACGCCGGCGCGTGACTATCGCTATCCGCACATGCAAGAGCGGTAGGAAGTCGGCAGGACCGGATCGCGGACGCGCTTCGCATCGGAAAGGAAGCTGACATGACGGATGTACTTTCGGAGCGGCGCAGACCGCTTGCCCGTATGGCTCGGGCGTTCGCGGCGGTCGCCCTGTTCGCCCTATTGGCGACACCGGTGTCCGCTCAGATCACGCTGGCTGGCAGCACGCCGGAGGATGGTGCCGCGCTCGACGGGCCGGTCCGAACGGTACGGGTCTGGTTCGACCTCGCCCCGCCCGTTGAGGGGAGCACGCTCGAGATCTCCGGGCCGGGCAACCGCGCCAGGATCGAGGGCCTCCACACCATGGGGGAGAATGATCTTATGGGTCGGGTCACCGGACCCATGCCCAATGGCGAGTGGACGATGACCTGGACCGTTGACCGCGCCGACAGCGAGAAACAGTCTGGCACCGTCACCTTCACCGTGCAACGTCCGCCACGGTGAGAACGTTGTGCCCGTGGGGCCGTCAGGTCCGCTTCGCGGATTCCACCGCCGCTACTCGGCCGCGCGGACCGAAAATGCGATGTCGCCTCGAAGCACATGACCGTCGTCACCAGCGGAGCGCCATTTGACGGTGTAGCTGCCAGGCGCGAGAGCGGCTGGCACAGTCGCGACAAGCGACTTCTCGTCGCCGACCGTTGTCTCGCCTAGCGCGATCTCGCCATTCGGTCCCTCCAGCGAGAGCTGACTCACGGCCGGTTCAGGGTCCTGGGTAAACCACACCTGCACGTGACCGGGCGACTCGCTCAACGTCGCGTCCTTGGCGGGCATGCTCTTCGAGTAGGCCATATGCGCCGACAATGTGGCCGCCGCGGCCAGCGCGATGATCAGGGTGGAGGCAGCCAATGTGTAAGGTCGAATGGTCATCATGTTGCTCCTGAGATGAACGCGTTGCGTCGTTACGATGCAGGTTACCGCACAAGATTACTTAAGACCTCCGGTGGTGTCCGGGGCGCAACTAGTAACTGGCTCGACTACTGTCCACCGTGAGGAGGCGGTAGCCCTCGGCGGCTGTGTGCCACGCGACGAGCAGGTTGCTGCCGTCCGCGAGCAGCAGCGGATGATCCGAGATGCCCGTGGTGCGGGTGACCTCGTGCGGCTCCGCCCAACTGCGTCCGGCGTCGTCCGAGGTCATGGCAAAGATTGCGGTGGCGTTGGGTTGCACCCGTTCTTTCCAGACGATGACCACCTGGCGGCCCACGGCTTCGATGTCGGCATGCCCAAGCGTCTTGGGCGTACCCACTCGCATCGGCTCGGAGAAGGTGAGCGGGGCGTCGCCGTGGCCACCGGCGGACCGGGCATAGAAAGCGCCGCCGCCCTGCGGGCCAGCCCCCGTGAGCCACACCGTGTGGTACGCGCCATCCGCATCGCGCGTGAGCGCCGGGCCATGGTGCGGGCATCCATCCAGCTTCCAGCCGTCCACCGCGACTCGACCAATGGCGGTGAATCGATCGCGGTCGAGGAACTGCACTACCCCGTGGTCGCGAATGCTCCCCTCGAGCACCTCGCGCCAGACGATGACCGGCCAGCCCCGTGCATTGAAGCTGAGTGCAATCCGGCAGCACTCGCACACCTGGTCCTTGAGTTTTCAATTGGGAGCGAACGTCGCGCCGCTGTCGGTGCTCCAGGTGTAGTAGAGCGCCGCCCCGTCGCAGGAATCACCCGCGTCCACCGCCACCTCAAGGTCCCGCTTATCGATCCAGACCATGAACAGCTCGCCTCGTTGGTTCACCCCGATCGATTCGAACCGGTGTCCGGTGGCGAGGCCGTCGTCGTTGATGGTTCGGGGGCGCGAGAAGCTGAGGCCACCGTTCGTCGAGCGCGCGAAACGGATATCTCCGGTGTAGGGCTTGACGCCGCGGCGCGTCCAGGCAACGAACACCTCTCCATCGCGGCCGACCGCCACCTTCGGTCGAGCATCACCGTTTGCGTCGATCTCTTCAGGGGCGTCGGTGACCTCCACCGGGTCACCGAATGACCGGCCGCGGTCGGTCGAACTCGCGACGACGACGCGTGGTCCATCTACCCACGCCACCCAGAGTCGGCCGGTGTCGTCGAACGCTCCAGAGGGAAACGCCCCATGCGCGGGCGGTGGTCCACCGTCAGCCACCGCGGCACGGCCTGGGGACTGGGCTGGCCAGCTGGTCCACAGCAAAACCACTAACAGTGCAGTAAGGGTCCGGGGTCGTGCGGTCATCATTCGTGCTCCTCGCGAGGGCCGGCCCGCGTCGTCGGGCTGCGCGTGCGCAGTCTCCGACCTGGCTGGGACGGTCTGTTCGTCTGTGCACAGCGACCGGCGACATGACGCCACGATGGCGAGCACGCGCCGGCTATGGAACCGCCGTGCGAACGACTTCGTCTTGACAGTGACGACTGGGAGCGCGGAGGAGGAACGAACACCGGGCGGGGCGGGGTCGGAAGCGACAGGGCACGTGCCGGGAGGCGCATGCTTAGCCGGTCTGGGGTCGGTACGGCGCTGGCCCGAGGTAGTACCCCAGGGTGGCCGAGCACGACGAGTGGCGACAACTCATCCTCGTCGCACACGAGCTGGCACTGCTGGGTGTTGGGCAGTGCCTTGGTTCCTTCAGATTTAACGGTTCAGACGGTGCGCCCGTGGAAGGCGCCGTCGTCGTCGGCTACCGTCGTCCGCTCAGCGTGGTGCTGGTGCGCGGTCGCGGTCACATGGCCGAGATGGTCCGAGACTTCTGTGGATCGCGAATGAATCGGGCACTGTGGCATCGAGCAGGTCTCTTCCGCGGCCCGATGGAGCGGGCATGTCGCGGCCGCTGACGTCCCGGTCTCGTCGGTGTTCTCCGGCGCCTCGGTCGCATGATGATGCGGCGCGCAGCAGAGCGCGATCGAGGTCGCCGCAATCGCCGTCACGTGGGTGGAGGCGATAATTGCGGTCGCGACGGTGAGATGGGCGCGGATCCAGAACATGTGACGATTTTGACGATGCAGACTCCGTTGGCTCCATGTCAAGCGGGGGCCGTCGAACCAGTCACCGCGCTTCTTCGCGATGACGCGGCGGCGTGGTGACACGTCTCCACCCCGGATACCGCGCGTCGCGGCGCCACGCGTGTAGTCGGCTCCAACCGCGGGGCTGGTGGCCCTTGGGCCTGCTGGGGACGGCCGCAGGACCCCGGTAGAGTGGTGGCGGCCTCCCGGCCAGCGATACACTAGCGGGAGTGGCTTCGCGGTCCGCGCCGCGTGGAGAGTTGACGGACTGATGCGGTTGACGCGAGTGCCAGATGGAGGTGTGTATGCGGAGTCGACGAAGGTTACGGTTCGGGGCGTTGGCGGTTACGGCTGTGGTCTCGGTGTCCACTGCCTTCGCACAGGCGCCCACCTCGGACATTCCGAGGCGGCCGGACGGTCGGCCGGACTTGTCGGGGATGTATGACATTGCGACGCTGACGCCGTTGCAGCGACCAGTCGAGCTGGCTGACCAGCTGGTGTTGACCGAGGAGGAGGCCGCGACCCTGGCTGCCGGCGCCAGTTCGCTCGAAGGGCTCTTCAACATCCCGGACGAACGGAACGTGGAAGGCGGAGCGCCGAGAGAGGCCCCGCCGGTTGGAGGCGACGGGTCGAGCGGCGCCGCTGGCAACGTCGGTGGTTACAACTCGTTCTGGATGGACTTTGGCCAGTCGGGGTTCCGGATCGACGGTCAGTTCCGCACGTCGATCATCACCGACCCGCCGAACGGGCGGCGTCCGCCACTGACACCGGCGGCGCGCGCATCGACGCCTGCTTTCGCGGGCCGGCCCAACACGGGCACCGCATGGTGGCTCGACGACGACCTTGACGCGCCTGGACCCTATGACCACCCCGAGCGGCGCCCACACGCCGAACGCTGCCTTATGGGTTTCGGGTCCACTGCGGGGCCGCCGATGCTGCCCGTGCTTTACAACAATCTGAAGCGGATCGTGCAGACCGACGACACCGTGATGGTCCTGGTCGAGATGGTGCATGACGCGCGTATTGTGCGGATGAATCAGGAGCACGTGTCGCCGGAGATTCGAACGTGGCTGGGTGATTCAATCGGACACTGGGACGGCGACACCCTGGTCGTTGACACGACGAATTTTCGCGATTCCCCATCGCTGGGTCAGGCCTCGCGGAACCTGCATGTTGTGGAACGATTCAGCCGGATCGACGCCGACACCCTCCTGTACGGCTTCACCGTGGAGGACCCCACGGTCTGGGCGGCGTCGTGGAGCGGTGAATATGTCTGGCCGGCCACTGACAACAAGGTCTACGAGTACGCGTGCCATGAGGCGAATTACTCATTCGGCGGCATTCTTCGGGGAGCCCGCGTCCTCGAGGCGGATGCTCGCGAGGCCCGATAGTCGGCTCGGAACAGGAGACGACCGCGTTGCGATTCGACGGGTATAGGACCGAGGGGTTCCACGACGAGCTGTTTCTGGCGGACGGTTCGCCGCGGCCGGAGGCTCGCGCCCTTGTCGAGCGGAGCGAAGGCCTCATCCAGCGCGAGCTTGGCCGCCTCCATGACCGCAGAGTACACCGGTTCCGCATTAGTGGCTCGCTCGATCCACACCCGTAGACTGAGGTTGACACGCGAGTCGCCCAGCTCCATCACGACAACGTCCGGGGCCGGATCGGTCATGACCCCCTCGCCGCCGCGTGCGGAGGTCCGCATCACCTCGCGGGCGCTCGGGACCGATGCTTTGTAGGCGATGCCGACCGGAACGTCCACGCGTGTGATGCCCTTTTGGGGGTGATTGACCAATACCGCGTCGATGATCGTCTTGTTCGGGATGACCACGTAGGTGTTGCGTTGCGTCCGAATACGCGTCGACCGCATGGTGATGTCGTTCACCTCGCCAGACCGGTCGACGACCGTGATCCAGTCGCCTACCTCGAACGGCTTATCCATGAAGATCATGATGCCGGAGATGACATTGGCAATCGAGTCCTGCACAGCGAATCCAACCGCAATGCCGACTACGCCGAGGCCGGCCAGCGCCGCGCTCCAGCAACCCCGAGAACGGTAGTCGTGTCAGCCGGTACCCCAACCAGAAGAGCACGATGACCACGAGTGCCGCGAACAGTTTCGGCAATTACTCGATGATCTGGGTCAACAGTTGGACCATGTCCAGACGTTCGATCACAGTGGTCATATTTGCTCCGCCTCTCGCCACAGGGTGCAATCACAGGCCGTCCGCCAATCCTCGTGCCACGGCCCCTCGCCGCCGCCGTCGAGCAGCGCGCCCTCAGGGATAAACTCGTGGAGGTCCTGAAGGGTGCGCACGCGGCTGTCGCTGATGCGACGAAAGATGTGCTGGGGGCCCAGCGCATTGGGGTGCGAGAGTCCCATCGCTCCCAGCAGCTCCAACAAGCTCCTCACCGTCGCCTCCTGAAACCTGGTGACGCGTGGCGTTTTGGCGTCGACATCGAGACCGTGCACCAACGCCGGGTTCTGTGTTGCGATCCCGGTAGGGCAATGGTCCGAGTGACAGCGCAACGCCTGAATACAGCCCAGCGCCAGCATCATTCCTCGCGCGGAGAGACACACGTCGGCGCCGAGCGCGAGCGCCCGCGCCATATCAAATCCGGTCAGTATTTTGCCGGACGCGATGATCGTGATGCGGTCTCGGAGCCGTACCCCTCTGAGCGCGTTGTGCGCGAGCATCCACCCATCGCGCGCTGGCATCCCGACCGAATTGGCGAACTCCAGTGGCGCTGCGCCGGTGCCGCCCTCACTCCCATCGACCGTGATGAAGTCGGGGAGGATACCGGTGTCGAGCATCGCCTTACACAGCCTCAGGAATTCGGTCCGCTGCCCGATGCACAGCTTGAAACCGACCGGCTTTCCGCCTGACAGCGCCCGTAGCCGCGCTACGAACTCCAGCAGACCGGTCGGGGTGGTGAACCCCGGGTGCCCCGGTGGGGAGAGCACCGTTTCCCCTATCGGCACGCCGCGAATCGCGGCGATCTCCGCCGAGACTTTGCGGCCTGGCAGGACGCCGCCGTGCCCAGGTTTGGCGCCTTGCGACAGTTTGAGCTCGATCATTCGCACCGTATTGTGCGCCGCTTGGTCCGCGAAGCGATCGGGGTCAAACCGTCCGTCCGATGTGCGGCACCCGAAGTACCCGGTGCCGACCTGCCAAATCAGGTCACCGCCCTGCTCCAGGTGATACGGCGAGATGCCACCCTCGCCGGTGTTGTGCGCGAAGCCGCCCGCCTTGGCCCCGCCATTGAGGGCCATGATGGCGTGACTGGACAGCGAGCCAAAGCTCATGGCGGAAATATTGAGCAGCGCACTGTCGTAGGGCTGGCGACAGTCGGCGCCGCCAATCGGGATACGCGGTGGGGTCTCGAGCGGCACGACCGGGGCCAGCGAATGCGCGGCCCACTCATAACCCAGGCGGTAGACGTCTCGCTGCGTGCCGAACGGCTGGGTCTCCAGGTCGCCCTTCGACCGCTGGTACACGAGGTCTCGAAACTCCCGCTCAATGGGAAAGGCGTCGGTGTTGGACTCGATGAAGTACTGCTGAATCTCGGGCCGCACGAGTTCGAAGAGGTAGCGACCGTGCCCGATGATCGGAAAGTTCCGCAGGATGGTGTGCTGGCGCTGTGTGACGTCGTACACACCGACCAGCATGAGCGGACCGACGATCAGCAGTGCCCAGAGAATGGCAGGGATGACGGCAGACGCCGCGAGGATTCCGATCAGGAGGAGTGTCGAGCACCCGTAGAACCAACGGCGAACCACAACAACATGATCACACAGTTCTCGTTACCGTGCGGCGGGTGGGCAGTTTGCGCCTTTACCGGCGCGTCGAGGATCAGGCACAATTGGGGTGGTTTCCTGTGTCAAATCTTGTTTCACACACGGCCGACCCCGAGCGACACCCGCGTTCGGGCCTTTGGCGCCGTCGCCGAGGCCGCACCGCGGCGATCGCGCTGCTGTGCGGAGCAGTCGGTGGGGCCGCGCTGATCGAGGTCGAGACCACGGCGGCCGAGTCTACTCAGGCCCCCGCATCGACGCCAGCTCTGCGAGCGGCGCTGGACCAATACTGCATCGCCTGCCACAACGAGCGGCTCCGCACGGCGGACCTGGCGCTGGACACGGTAGACGCGAGCCATCCTGAGACGGACCCCGAGTTGTGGGAGCGTGTGGTCGCGAAGTTGCGTGCCGGCTCCATGCCGCCGCCGAGTCGTCCACGACCCGATGCGGCCACCTACAACGTGCTGGCCACGGCCCTTGAGGAGGCGCTCGACGCGGGGTGGGCCAGGGCCCCACGTTCCGGTCGAGGCAGTGCCGTTCATCGAATCAATCGCACCGAGTACGGCAACGTCGTGCGAGACCTGTTCGCATTGGACATCGATGTGACCGAGCTGTTGCCAGGCGACGAGACCGCCGACGGCAGCTTCGACAACTTCGCCGACGTCCTCACGATTTCTCGGTCGCAGCTGGAGCGTTATCTCTCGGTGGCTCGGCAGGTGACCCGGCTTGCCGTTGGACTGGTGCCGCCGAGCCCAGGCTTTGACACGTTCGAGATTCCGTTGCATGTCGTGCAGGACGCCAGGCAGAGCGAGGACTTGCCGCTCGGGTCTCGCGGCGGGATGGCCATTCCCTATCAGTTTCCGGTCGATGGCGAGTACATGCTCAAGGTTCGTCTCCGCCGACAATACCAGCGCTATCTCATGGGCATGGGCTGGGCCCAGCAGCTTGAGGTGCGGCTCGATGGGAAGCTGGTCGGGCGGTTCACGGTGGGTGGCAACGCCACGGGCACGCCGGCGGCGGCCAGTTACGCGGGTGACGGGGAGCCGGGCTTCGCGGCTGACGCGGACTGGGAAACCTTCATGCAACTTACTGGCGACGATGGCCTGGAAGTGCGTCTGCCTGTCGAGGCTGGCCCGCACACCATTGGCGTGTCGTTTGTCCGCGAACTGTGGGAGCCGGAGGGTTTGCCGCAGCCGTTGCAGCGCGGCCGTGTGCTGACGAACGACCAGATTTACATGGGATACGCCGCGGTCGGCGCGGTCGACATTGGTGGCCCCTATACCCAATCGGCTTCGACCACGGTGACTCCCAGCCGGCAGGCGATTTTCAGTTGTCGACCCCCGACCCCTGCCGCCATCGTCGATGTCGATGAGGCCGCCGAGCGAGCGTGCGCCCGCGAGATCGCGTCACGGCTGGCTCGCCGTGCGTACCGGCGACCGGTCACCGAGGGCGATACGGCCACGCTCCTCGAGTTCTTCGACGCTGGCCGTCGCGATGGCGGCAGTTTCGACGCTGGGATTCAGTTCGCCCTGGAACGGCTGCTGGTTGACCCTGATTTCCTGTTGCGTATCGAGCGCGACGGCGTTCCCAATGAGCCTGGCGGGGTGTACGCGCTCAGCGACCTGGAGGTCGCGTCGCGCCTCGCGTTCTTCCTCTGGAGCAGCGTGCCGGACGACGAGCTCCTCTCGCTGGCAGAGGCGGGCCGACTGACCGAACCGGCGGTGCTCGAGGCGCAGACTCGCCGGTTGTTGTCAGACCCTCGGGCCGTCGACACGCTGGTGGATGACTTCTCGGCGCAGTGGTTGAACCTGCGACGAGTGGGGGAGGTGGTGGTCGATCCCCGTCGCTACCCGCACTACGACGAGACGTTGCTCAACGCTTTCAGGCGCGAAACCGAACTGTTCGTCGGCGACACCTTGCGCCAGGACCGAGGCGTGGCCACGTTACTGAACGCCGACTACACGTTCGTGAACGAGCGGTTGGCCCGGCACTACGGTATTCCTGGGGTGTACGGCAGTCGTTTCCGACGCGTTGCGTTGTCCAACCCGTCCGAGCGCGGCGGATTGCTCGGCCAGGGTGCATTGCTAGCCACCACGTCGTATCCGGATCGCACGTCGCCGGTGCTGCGCGGCAAGTGGCTGCTCGACAATATTTTCGGACTACCGGTGCCCCCGCCGCCGCCGGGTGTCGATACGACCCTCGAGGAGATTCCAGGTTTCAGGCCGTTTACCATCCGGGAGCGGCTGGCCCAGCATCGGCGCAGTCCAACGTGCGCCAGCTGCCACTCGGTCATAGACCCACTTGGATTCGCGCTCGAGAATTTCGATGTCATCGGCGGATGGCGTGACATCGACGAAGCGGGGCAGCCGGTGGATGCGACCGGGACCACGACGAGTGGAGCGCGCGTGGAGGGACTGGCGGGTCTACGGGCCTTGCTGTTGGACAACCCGGAGCAGTTCCCCCGCACCGTGACCGAAAAGTTGCTGGCCTACGCGCTCGGTCGCCCACTGGCGTATTACGACCGTCCCACGGTTCGTCGGGTCGTCCGTGAGGCGGAAGTAGACAATTATCGGTGGTCGTCGCTGATCGTAGGTATTGTGAAGAGCCCGACGTTTCTCACGAGAGCGGCCGAGGCCGCGACGAACTAGAAAGAGCTCGAATGACCTTCCTGACCAAGACGTTGCCGCGTCGAACGGTGCTTCGAGGCTTGGGCGCAACCGTCGCGCTGCCGTTCCTCGATGCGATGCATCCGGTGTTCACGGCTCGCGCGCGTGCCGCGACCACCGCCCCGCACCGGTTTCAGGCCTTCTACGTGCCCAACGGCATGGCCATGGAGCACTGGACGCCCAAGGGGGAGGGAACGAGCTTCGAGCTGTCGCCGATTCTGGCGCCGCTTGCGGCATTCAAAGACCAGATGATCGTGCTGTCCGGTCTGAACTCGAGCTGGAATTACATCCATGCGGGGGCGTCCGGGTCGTTCTTGACCGGCACCACACGCGGGGGCCGCAACGAGATCGAGATCGTGGCCGATGTCTCGATGGATCAGCTGCTGGCCCGGCACTTCGCGGAGGAGACACAGGTGCCGTCGCTGGAGCTGTCACTCGATCCGCCGAACAACGCGGGGGCGTGCACCGGCAACCTGAGCTGCGTCTATACCCACACCCTCTCGTGGCGCAGCGCCACGCAGCCGCTGCCAACCGAGTGGAATCCGCGCGCGGTGTTCGAAACACTGTTCGGTGACAGCGGCACCACGGATCGTGCCGCTCGTGAGAGCCGGTTGCGGCAGCACAAGAGTTTGCTCGACTCCGTCGGCGACAAGCTGGCGGCGTTGCGGCGGGAACTCGGACCCGGCGACCAGACCAAGGTGGAGGAATACACCGAGGCGATTCGCGACGTCGAGCGACGTATCCAACGGGCGGAGGAGCAGAGCGATCTCGAGCTGCCGACCATTGGCCAGCCGCAGGGGGCTCCGTCGGTGTTCGAGGACCACCTTGAGCTGATGCTCGACCTGCAACTGCTGGCCATGCAGTCGGATCTGACTCGCGTCATTTCCTTCATGATCGGCAAGGAACAGAGCGCCCGGCCGTATCCGCAGATCGGGGTGCCGGAGGCGCATCACCCGCTGTCGCACCACAACGACGTGCCGGAGTTGATCCTGCACATGTCCAAGATCAACACGTACCACACGGATCTGTTCTCGCGGTATCTGACGAAGCTACGCGCCACACCGGACGGGGACGGGTCGCTGCTCGATCACATGACGATCCTGTACGGCTCCGGCATTTCGAACAGCACACGCCACTCAGGCGTCGATCTGCCCCTGATGCTGGTCGGCGGTGGCGCCGGCCGCCTGCCCAGCGGGCGGCATCTGAGGTTCACGGACGAGCCGTCGATGGCGAACCTGCTGGTGA
This sequence comes from uncultured bacterium, assembly GCA_963934795.1. GTDB lineage: Bacteria > Acidobacteriota > Vicinamibacteria > Vicinamibacterales > UBA8438 > UBA8438. The sequence goes on along the minus strand of CAWWAF010000001.1, from coordinate 24,646 downwards.
CGCTCATGGACAAGATGGGTGTGCCGGTCGAGAAGCTCGGCGGCAGTTCTGGGGCGCTGCCGATCGATACCTTGCCCGGGCTCCTGTAGACACAGGCCAGCTTCCGCCATGCCTAGCCACACCGTCCGGATGTGCCTCGTCGCGCTGGCATTGTGCCTCACCGCGTCAGGGGCAGTTCGCGCCGCCGACACCCCAGCGCTGGTCACGGCCGCCAAGCAGGGTGACACCAACGCGGTCAGGAGCCTGCTGGCACAGGGCACGGAGGTCGATGCCGCCGAGGGGGACGGCACGACCGCACTGCACTGGGCCAGCTATCGCGACGACATCGACGCGGTGGCGTTGCTGCTGGATGCGGGGGCTTCCGTGAACGTGGCGAACGATCTCGGCGCGACGTCGCTCTGGTCGGCGAGCCAGAACGGGAGCGCGGTGATGGTGGGTCGGCTTCTGGAAGCTGGCGCCGACCCGAACCTGGCCCTGTGGAGCGGCGAAACGCCCTTGATGGTGGGCTCACGCGCTGGCGCGACGGGGGTGGTTGAACTACTGCTCGAGCGCGGTGCCCGGACCGACACGCGGGCTGCTCGTGGGCAGACGGCGTTGATGTGGGCCGCGGCGCAGCAGCACGCTGACGTGGTGACGGTCCTGTTGGCAGCAGGCGCTGAACTCCACGCGAAGTCAGAGGTGTGGAGTCAGGTGATGGCGGTGCCGCCACACAGCCAGCCGGAATACAAGAGAGAGATTCCCCACGGTGGCAACACCGCCTTGATGTTCGCGGCTCGCGGCGGTGCCCTGGCGACGGCCCGGGTGTTGGTCGCCGCCGGCGCCAATGTCGATGACACGGACGCCTGGGGTGTCAGCGCGACGACCGTGGCGACCCACGCCGGCTTCACAGACGTTGTCGAGCTACTCCTGGAAGCTGGCGCCAACGCGAACGCGGCCGAGGCCGGATTTGCCGCGATTCACCCCGCGGTCATGCGACAGGACGAGCGGCTGGTGGCGCTCCTGCTGGCCCACGGGGCCGACCCGAACGCGCCGCTGCGCACGTGGACCCCTATCCGGCGCTCGTCGCGCGACTTCAACTTCTCTCCACCGCTGGTCGGGGCCACACCGTTCTGGCTGGCGGCTCGTTTCGCTGCGCCATCCGTCATGCGACTGCTGGTCGAACATGGGGCAGACCCTGCCTTCGTGCATCATCCAGACTACAAGGAACCCACATACTTCCAGCCGCGACTGGAAGAAACGACCGCCCTGATGGCCGTGACGGGGATGGGGGGGGGCCGCCTGCGCGGATGGTTCCCGCCCCCTCGGCGCGAAGCCGAGACGCGGGCGCTTGAGGCGGCACAGCTGCTGGTGGAGCTCGGAGCCGACTTGCACGCGACTGACGCCGACGGACGTACGGCGGTCGATGGCGCCAGAGCCGCCGGGTTACGGACCGTCGCCGCGTTTCTTGAATCGCACGGCGCCTACGCGAGCGCCGGCTGGTAGGCGCCCGAGAGAGGCGTTCGTGACGGCAGACGTCGCGCCTCGGCCAAGTGCCGTCACGCCTCGCCTGGCTACTCCCTCCTCTGGAACCTGTCTGGCCCACCTCCGTATGGGATGAGAGAGACTGCCCATGACACTCATCGCCACCCTCGGTCACGCGCTCGGATTTTCGCTGGCGGCCGGTGTGAACCTCTATGCCACGGTGGCGATCCTCGGGCTGGCGTCCCGGTTCGGCTGGGTGGACCTGCCGGAACGGTTCGCCATGTTCGACAGCAACATCGTCATTGCCGTGGCGTCGGCACTCTACGTGGTGGAGTTCTTCGCCGACAAGATTCCGTGGGTCGACTCCGCGTGGGACGCCGTGCACACCGCCATTCGTCCCGTGGGCGGCGCGCTCGTAGCCGTCGCGTCATTGGGTGAGATGGGCGACGGGGTGCCGATGGCCGACGTCTTGATGGCCGTGCTGGGCGGGTCGGTCGCGGCCGGCGCCCACCTGACCAAGGCCAGCACGCGGGCCGCGGTCAATACCAGCCCGGAGCCGGTGTCGAACTGGGTGCTCAGTATCTCGGAGGATCTGTTCGTCGTCGGGCTTGGTACGCTGGCCATCAACTATCCGGTCGCCGCGTTCGCGGTCGCCAGCGTGCTGATTCTGCTGATCCTGTGCTTCCTGGGTGTGATTTCACGCACCGCATGGCGATGGTTCTCGCGTCGCCGCGGGCCCGTCGCCGCCGCAGGCTAGTCCCGCCAGCGCCGAGGACCCGTCAGGGCTTTGGAACAGACCGTAGCGTCGTTCATGCTCTCGGCATGATCTGCTTGGCGATCGTCTGTAGCTGCATATTGGACGTCCCCTCGTAGATCTGTCCGATCTTGGCGTCGCGGAAGAGCTTCTCTACGGGATAGTCCTTTGTGTACCCCATCCCGCCGAACAACTGCACGGCGAGCGAGGTGGCCCGTTCGGCCACTTGTGACGAAAACAGCTTCGCCATGGCTCCTTCGGTCAGGAACGGCCGACCGGCGTCATGGAGCCGCGCCGCGTTGTAGACCCCAAGGCGGGCCATGTCGACCTCGGTCTGTGCCTGCGCGAGCTGGAACTGCACAGCCTGGAACGCGCCGATCGGCTGCCCGAACTGACTACGTTCCTGGACGTAGCCGAGGGCGTGGTCGAGCGCGCCCTGCGCCACCCCGACCATTTGGGCACCGATGCCGATACGCCCCTCGTTCAATGTCTGGATGGCGACTTTGTAGCCGCGGCCCACGTCGCCGAGGATGTTGGATTTCGGGACGCGGCATTCGTCGAGCAGTAGCTCGCAGGTACTGCTGGCCCGGATCCCCAGCTTGTCTTCCTTCTTGCCGACCTGGAAGCCCGGTCGGTCATGCTCGACCAGGAACGCGGTAATCCCGCGGTGCCCGGCGTCCGGGTTCACGGTGGCGAACACGATGAACAGTCCCGCTTCTTTGGCGTTGGTGATCCAGAGCTTCCGTCCGGTCAGGATGTAGTCGCCGTCGGCGGCCTCGGTGGCGCGTGTTGTAAGCGCAAACGCGTCACTTCCAGAGCCAGCCTCCGACAACGCGTAGGCGCCAATGGTCCCGGTCGCGAGGGCCGGGAGGAACCGTTGCTGTATGTCCTCCGATCCCCACTTCAGGATCGCGTTGATGACCAGTGTGTTTTGGACGTCGACGACCACGGCCACGGAGGGATCCACTCGCGACAGTTCCTCGACCGCGAGGACCGAGAGGAAGAACGGCGCGCCGGCGCCGCCGAAGGTCTCCGGGATTTCGATCGCCATGACACCGATGTCGAACAACTGGTCGATCAGCGTCCGTGGCATCGCGGCCTGTTCATCCATCTCTCGCGCGAGTGGAGCGACCTCGGCCTCCGCGAACGCGCGGACGCTCGAACGGAATAGTTGTTCTTCCTCCGACAACTGGGTGAGCGCGGGGTGTGCGAGCGGTGCATCGGTCATCTGGATTCCTGTCGGTGTCGGAGGTTGCGGCAGTGGGACTCGATGGGTGCGTATGGCGACGCCGTGTGGCTGGACTGAAAGACCGTGCGCCCGTCCGCACGGTGACGCTAGATGACGGCCGCCTCCTCGTATTCGCCCCACGCGTCACGCAGGGCATCGCACATCTCGCCGACCGTCGCGTACGAGCGAACCGCGTCGAGGAGGAACGGCATCAGGTTTTCGGGGCCGAGCGCGGCTTCTCGAAGCGCATCCAACGCGTGGTCGACCGCGGTCGCGTCGCGTGTCTGTCGCAACCGGGCCAGCGCGGCGCATTGCTCGTCGGCGGTGTCTTCACCGAGATAGAGCGTCTCGATGCGGCTGCGCGACTCGTCGGCGAAGGCGTTCACGCCGACGACCGTTCGTTCGCCCGATTCGACCTCGCGCTGGAACCGGTAGGCGCTCTCGGCGATCTCTCGTTGCGGAAAGCCCTCTTCGATAGCGGCCACCATGCCGCCACGTGCGTCGATGCGCTCGAAATACGACTGTGCGCCCGCTTCCATGTCCCGCGTCAAACTCTCGACGAAATACGACCCGCCCAGTGGATCGACATGGTCCGCCACGCCGCTTTCCAGTGCGAGCACCTGCTGGGTACGGAGCGCGAGCACCGCGGCGTCCCGCGTTGGCAGCGAGAGGGCCTCATCGAGTGAATTGGTGTGAAGCGAGTTGGCGCCGCCGAGGACCGCTGCCAGTGCCTGGATGGCCGTGCGCGTGACGTTGTTGTGCGGTTGCTGAGCCGTCAACGAGACGCCGGCCGTTTGCGCGTGGAACCGCAACTTCAAGGATCGTTCGTCGGTCGCGCCGAACCGGTCGCGCATGATCGTGGCCCAGAGTGTTCGAGCCGCCCGATACTTGGCGATTTCCTCGAAGAAGTCGTTGTGTGCGTTGAAGAAGAAGGAGATACGTGGCACGAAGGCGTCGACATCGAGACCCGCGTCTATCCCGTATTGCACGTATTCAATCCCGTCGCGGAGCGTGAACGCCAGCTCCTGCAGCGCCGTGGCGCCCGCTTCACGGATGTGGTACCCGCTCACCGAAATCGTATTCCATCGTGGCACTTCCCGCGCGCAGAACCCGAAGGTATCGGTGACCAGCCGCATCGACGGACGCGGCGGATAGATGTACTCCTTCTGCGCGATGTACTCCTTGAGGATGTCGTTCTGGAGCGTTCCAGCCACCGTTGACCACGCGACGCCCTGTCGCTCGGCGACGACGAGGTACATCGCCAGGATCATTGCCGCTGGCGAATTGATCGTCATCGAGGTGGTCACTGTGTCAAGCGGGATCCCCTCGAACAGCCGTTCCATGTCGGCCAGCGAGGCAACGCTCACCCCGCATTTGCCCACCTCACCCAGCGACAATGGGTGGTCGGGGTCGCGTCCCATGAGGGTCGGCAGATCGAAGGCCACACTGAGCCCGGTGCCCCCCGCCGCCAACAGCTCCTTGTAGCGCTGATTGGTTTCAGCCGGGGTCCCGAACCCGGAGAACTGCCGCATCGTCCACAGCTTGCCGCCATACCCGCTGGCGTGAATGCCGCGGGTGTAGGGGAAGCGCCCCGGTTCAGGGGGCGCAGCCTCCGGGCGATCAGCGGCCGTGTACAGCTCGTCGATGGGGCGCCCTGACACAGTCGTGCGTTGTTGGGGCGCGGTGGCCGGTGGGTCGAATGTCGGATTGGTCATCGGTGCGATGGCGTGGAGGTGACGGGGCTCATCGCTTGTGCGGGACCGCGACAGGCGCAGGCAAGTCACCCGGTCCTCTTCGACGAACGGTCAAGTGTTGATCAGGACCTCCCGACGCGGCTAGCGTGAATGTCCGCCGCTCGCCTGAGCTGAGAGAACGTGTCGGTCAGGATGATCGGGCGCGAGCGCAGTAGGCATACACGCTGAATGGAGACTAGCTGGCAAGAGCGGGACGGTGTACAGTGGGCCTTGCGCTCGGTGGGCAGTGGTCCTTCTGACGCAGAATTCTCGTGTCATGCAACCCTTAGGAGGAGATGTTGGCAAAGGCAAAGAAGCTCGTGGCGGCGATGACCAAGACCCAGATGCTCGCGGACATTGCCGAGAGTACTGAGCTGACCAAGAAGCAGGTTGGGTCCGTCCTCGTGGCGCTCGAAGGCATTATCGCGCGACACATAGCGAAGGGCTCTGTTGGTTCGTGCACGGTCCCTGGTCTGCTGAAGATCAAGACGATCAAGAAGCCGGCCCAAAGAGCCAAGAAGAACGTGCCGAACCCGTTTCGGCCCGGCGAACTCATGGACGTGAAGGCGAAGCCCGCGAGCACCCGGGTGAAAGTGCTTCCGCTGAAAAAGCTCAAGGACATGGTCTAACCGTTAGACCACAGACGACGAACGCAAGTAGCGCTGCCGTTCCGGATTCCGCGAGGCCTGCTCGTGTGTGTCCGGACGGCGGCCGTTTTCGGCGGCTCCCCGCCGCCGGTGTGGCTGTGTCACCTTACAGACAGGCCAGCAGTACGGGCGTGATGACCGCGGACCGCCAACCACGAAACTCGGCTGGCACCGCGCTTTCTGTCACCGCACTCACAACAAGAGACTCGAGCGCGCGTCGGTTTGCAAGGAGACCCGGTGGCACCATCAGTGTCTCTGCCTCAACGAGCACGGCCGCTTTGAGACGTTTCAACGTGGCCGCGTGAGGCCGCAGATTCGTCGGTGTGTCCAACGGGGTCGGACCGGCTGTTCGCGCGGAGTCGATGCTCGCCGCGATGGTGTTGCCGTAGCGCGTCCTGACGCGTGGTGAGAGGCTCGTAATACTCCGAAGGGCGTCGATCGCGGGCGCCCGCACGCGGGCCAGCTTGACAAGCACGTCGTCGCCCAGGAGATGCCGGCGCGGCATGTCCCGTGTCCGGGCTTCGGTCTCGCGCCAGGCCGTCAGCGCCCTGAGCACCGCGTGGTCGGGCGGCGAGAGTGCGCCGCGTCCCGAGACCTTGAGGTATGCCGCCTCCGGTTGTCGCTCCACCTCCCGACACTGCCGCCGAAACTCGAATTCCTGCTCGACCCAGTCGGCGCGGCCCAGCCGGACCAGCGCCTTGGACAACTGATCGTGCATGGGCGCGAGATACATGACATCGAGCGCGGCGTAGCGCTGTTGGGACTCCGAGAGCGGACGCCGCAACCAGTCCGAGCGGGTTTCGCCCTTGTCCAACTCGACTCCGAGCAGAGCCGCCACCAGGGCGCTGTAGCCCAGCGAAAAACCGTAGCCGGTGAACGCCGCCGCCAGCTGCGTATCGAAGATGCGTGTTGGTGGGCTTGGGAACAGACGTTCGAAGACCTCCAGGTCTTCACCACAGGAGTGCATCAAGATCACACCGGCTGGGTCTGCGAGCAGCCGGTCGAGCGGCGCGAAGTCGGACACCGCAAGCGGGTCCACCAAGGCGATGCCCTCGTCGTCGGCCACCTGGATGAGGGCCGGGCGCGGGTAGTACGTCCGTTCTCGGAAGAACTCGGTGTCCAGCCCCAGCACCGTTTTCGTTGACCACTGTGTGCAGGCGGAGGTGAGGCCGGCGTCCGAAGCAATAAGCGCGTTCATGGTTGTTACTCTAGGCGATGGTCAGTACGAGCACTCGACGTTGACACGCTGTCGTGGGTTGGTCAAGATCCAGGCATCGTGTACAGGTTGACCTCGAACGGACGGGCTCGGCTGCGCGTCAGCCTCGGTGTGCTGGCGATAGCCGCCGTGGTTCCGGCACTCGCTGACGCGCAGGACACCAAGACGGATGCTCCGATGCCACACGCCCGTGGTCAAAGTGTGTCTGCATCGTTCGAGGGCTGGTATCCCAACTCGGACGGCACCCGAAGTCTGGTGTTCGGCTACTTCAATCGCAACTACGAACAGCACCTGGACATTCCCGTCGGGCCAGAGAACGCGTTCAGTCCGGGTGTCGCAGACCGTGGGCAGCCGACCCACTTTCTTCCGAGGCGACAGACCGGAGTGTTTGCGGTGGTCGTGCCGCCAGGGTTTGATGACCAGTTGATCTGGACGTTGACCGCGAACCACGAGACCATCGCGATTCCCGGTCACGTGCGGCCCGAGTGGGAGATCACCGCGCTGGGGGAGGTGACGAGTGGCAATACGCCGCCGGTCGTCAGGTTCGGGGGAGCGAGTGGAGACCCGGGGCAGGGTCCGCTAGGTGTGCGGGGGACCCTCACCGCGACGGCGCTGACGCCGGCGACCCTGACGGTCTGGGCCACCGATGACGAGGTTCGCAGGGCCAGGAACGCGCAACGCGCTCCGAGCCTCGGCCTCGTCTGGAGCAAGTACCGAGGACCGGGGACGGTGACGTTCGACGATGCCACGCCGGCCATCGACTCGATGTCGAGGTCCGAAACCACGGTCACCTTCAGCCAACCGGGCGAGTACGTGTTGCGCGTATTAGCCTGGGATGACTCTGGAGGCCAGAGCGCTATCATGGCTGGCGGGTTCTTCTGCTGCTGGACCAACGCGTATGTCTCAGTTCAGGTACAGTAGGCGCACCACATTCGACATCTTGACTTCAGGAGACGCGATGAGACAGTCCACTCGCAGTGGCGCGATCGCCGTGACGTTGACGCTGACCGCAGCCACCGCGATCGCCCAGACGGTGGAGGTCACTTTCTCTCGCGATGTCGCCCAGATTCTCCAGCGGAGCTGTCAGGGCTGCCATCGCCCCGGGCAGATGGGTCCGATGTCTCTCATGACCTATGAGGACGTACGGCCGTGGGCGAGGGCAATCCGAACCAAGGTCGTCGAGCGTGTGATGCCGCCCTGGCATCTCGACAAGACCGTTGGGATCCGGGACTTTGAGAACGATATCTCGCTATCCGACGCGGAGATTGAGACCGTAGCGCGTTGGGTCGATGCCGGCGCCCCCCGCGGGAATCCGGCCGACCTGCCACCGCAGCCAGACTGGCCGGCCGATAACGCATGGCGCCTGGCCGACGAGTACGGCCGCGAACCGGATCTCGTCGTGACCTCGGATCCATGGACGCAGGCAGCCGAGGGGCAAGACCAGTGGTGGCAGCCGATCGTCGAGACCGGAGTGAGCGAGGACAAGTGGATTGCCGGCATGGAAGTGCGACCGTCACTGGAGGGGCGTCGGGTGACGCATCACGCGGTCATCTACCTGCAGCAGGACGAGCAGCCAGGGGACCACGAAGCCGCCGTGGATATACCGGGGCGCGGTAGCTACCTGACGGAGTTCGCGGTGGGGAAGGTGGGTGACATCTTCCGCGAGAATACCGGGAAGTTGTTGAAAGTGGGGTCGCGGATCGCGTTCGACAACCACTATCACTCTGTCGGCGAAGAGATTACGAGCGTCACCGATGTGGGTATCTGGTTCCACCCGAAGGGGATGGTGCCGAAGTATCGCGTGTATGGCCAGGCGCTGGGCGTGCAGCACGCCATGGCGACGCTAGACATTCCTCCCGGGAAGGTGACGACGCATCACTCATACGTGTCCCTCCCGTTGCCGGCCCGACTCGAGAACTACCAGCCGCACATGCACGTGCGGGGCAAAGCGATGTCGATGGAGGCGATCTATCCGGACGGGCGTGTCGAAATGCTGAATCACGTGGGCAACTTCGATTTCAACTGGCACGTGAACTACGTGTACACCGATGACTCCGCGCCGGTGCTACCCAAGGGCACGGTTATTCATTTGACCGCGTGGCATGACAACACCGCCGCGAACCGGGCCAACCCAGACCCGACGCAGTGGGTGGGCTGGGGACAGCGTAGTTTCGACGACATGTATCACGCCCATGTGAACATGACGTATCTGACCGACGAGGACTACGACCAGATTATCGCCGACCGACGGGCCCGACGATCCAGCAACGACTGAGGTACCAGGGGGCGACGAGGCGGACGCGCTAGTCCGGATCCAGACCTTCGATTTCCGCTGTGGAAACACCGCTCACCACGCTCGAGTTCCAGCGCCGCGCGCGCGCCCTGTATGGCGACCGCGAGTGCGTCGTCGATGGTGAGACCCGGCTGACCTACGAGCAGTTCTTCGCGCGGTGCGACCAGTGGTCCGCCGCGCTACGACGTCTCGGGGTGAGGAAGGGAGACCGGGTGGCCTACCTCTCCCTGAACACCCATTCGCACCTGGCGTCATTTTTCGCGGTGCCGCAGATCGGCGCGGTACTGGTGCCCATCAACTTCCGGCTGAAGCCGCCGGAGATCGAGTACATCCTGCAGCACAGCGGCGCCGCCGTGGTGTGTGCCCACCCTGATTTCCTGGAGACGGTCGACTCCGTCCGAGCCGCGTGCCCTGCGCTGACGCACTGCGTGGCCCTGGAGGGCGTGCACGACGGCTGGCTGGACTACGAGCGACTGCTCGCGGCGGAGACCGGCGGGGGTGAGGCGCTGGGGTCCGCCGGTCAGCCGGGCGTTGAGCCGGACATTGAAATTGACGAGCGGGACTTGCTCGCGATCAACTACACCAGCGGTACGACGTCGCGCCCGAAGGGCGTGATGATCACCCACCGCAACGCCTACATCAACGCGATCGGCACGCTGGTCCATTTGCCGATGACGTGCGAGGACCGGTATCTCTGGACCCTGCCCATGTTTCATGCGAACGGGTGGACATTTCCCTGGATTGTGACGGCGGTCGGGGGCGTCCACATTTGCCTGCGGAAGGTTGACCCAGTGCAGGCGTTCGGGCTCATCCGTGACGAGCGCGCCACGATGTTGTGTGCGGCACCTACCGTGTTGATCGGACTGGCGAGTTGTCCCGCGGCTGATCGCGGTGACGTGCCCAGGGGCGTGCGCGTAGTCACGGCTGGGGCGCCCCCGGCGGCAGCGACCATTCAGCGCGTTGAGGATGAGCTGGGGTGGAATTTGACGCACGTCTATGGCCTGACCGAGACGGCGCCGTTCATCACCGTGTGCGAGCCACGGCCAGAACATCGCAGTCTGTCCCTCGAAGACCGCTCGGTGGTCAAGGCGCGACAGGGCGTAGAACTGGTCACGTCCGGCGAACTACGGGTGGTGGACAAAGACGACCGCCCGGTCCCGCGCGATGCGCAGACGCTCGGAGAAATCGTCGTGCGCGGCAACGTGGTCATGGACGGGTACTACAACGACCCGGAGGCGACGGCCCAGGCGATGCGCGGCGGCTGGTTCCATAGCGGAGACGCCGCCGTGATGCATCCGGATGGGTATGTCGAGATCCGCGACCGATTCAAGGACGTCATCATCAGCGGCGGCGAGAACATCTCGTCCGTCGAGGTGGAAGGGGTGCTGATGCGTCACCCTGCCATCCAGGAGGTGGCGGTGGTGGGGATGCCCGACCCCAAATGGGGTGAGACGCCGCACGCGTTCGTGGTCCTCGCCTCGGATGCGACGCTCACCGCGGCGGAGCTCGTCGCCTATGCGCGGGAGCGGATGGCCAACTTCAAGACGCCACGGCATGTCGAGTTCGTGGATGAGCTGCCCAAGACCGCGACCGGCAAGATTCAGAAATACGTCCTCCGCCACGGCCGCGCCGCCATTGCGACGCAGTGACGCCCATCATGTTGTCCTCGGTGGACCCCTGTCTTGCCGCGCTTGAGCAGAAGGTGCTGTGGCTCAGCACCTGGATGATTCACCACGCAAACCACGTGCGGCCGAGTCGTGACGGTCTGAAGGTGGGCGGGCATCAAGCGTCGTGCGCGTCCATGGTGACGCTCATGACCGCGTTGTACTTCGACGTGCTGCGTCCGATCGATCGGGTCGCCGTGAAGCCACACGGCAGCCCGGTGTACCACGCGATTCAGTACCTGCTCGGTAGCCAGTCGCGCGACCAGTTGGAGCGGTTCCGCGGCTTCGGTGGCGCGCAGTCGTATCCGTCACGGACCAAGGACGACGACGACGTCGACATCTCCACTGGCTCCGTCGGTTTGGGCGTGGCCATGACCAGTTTTCTCGCGCTGGCGCAGGAGTTCCTCCACAGTCGACGGCTGTTGCCCGAGGGCGAGGGCGGGACCCGGGGCCGCATGGTGGCCGTCGCGGGTGACGCAGAGTTCGACGAGGGGAACATCTTCGAGGCGCTCCTGGAGTCGTGGAAGCATCGTGTCCGCGATGTGTGGTGGATCATCGACTACAACCGACAGAGTCTCGACGCCATCGTGGCCGACCGGTTCTTCAACCGCCTCGACACCATCTTCAAGACGATGGAGTGGCGGGTCGTGACGCTGAAGTATGGGAAGCGGCTTGACGCGGCGTTCGCTGGTCGTGGCGGCGACGCGCTACGCACCTGGATCGACGACTGTCCGAACTCGTCGTACTCGGCCCTGGCGTATCAAGGGGGCGAGGCCTGGCGCACTCGGCTCCTCCGAGATTTGGGGGACACATCCGGGATGCGTGAACTCCTGGATAGCCACGACGATGCGTCGCTGCATCGATTGATGACCAACCTGGCCGGGCACGATCTGGACGCCGTAAGGGAGGCATTCCATGACGCGTCTGCCGATGATATTCCGACCTGTTTCATCGCGTACACCATCAAGGGCCACGGTCTTCCGTTCGAGGGGCACAAGGACAATCACTCCGGGTTGACGACCCCGGCGCAGATTGCGACGCTCCGCGAGGAGATGGGTATCGAGGAGGGGGATGAGTGGGAGCCCTATGCTGGCCTCGACGTGGCCCCCAAGAGGTTGCGGGCCTTTCTCGCATCCGTGCCGTTCGCACAGGCCGAGACCCGCGAGCATCGGGTGGATATCGTGCCGGTGCCGGCGACGCTCGAGGTGCCGCCGGGACGCCGCGTGTCGACACAGGCGGGCTTTGGTCGGGTGCTTGCTGACATCGCGCGGCGACATCCCACGCTTGCAGACCGGATCGTCACGACATCTCCGGACGTCACGGTTTCGACCAACCTGGGCGGGTGGGTGAATCGCCGCGGCGTGTTCTCGCAGTCAGCACAGGCGGACGTGTTTCGCGGAGACCAGCCGCTGTCGGCGCAAGACTGGTCGATGGGCCCGGATGGACAGCATCTCGAGCTGGGTATCGCCGAGAACAACCTGTTCCTGTTGCTCGCGGCGTTGGGACTGACGGCGCCGCTGTTTGGCGTTCGACTCTTGCCGGTGGGTACGTTGTATGACCCGTTCATCAGTCGAGGACTCGACGCGCTGAACTATGCCTGCTACCAGGACGCCCGCTTCATTGTGGTCGCCACGCCGTCAGGGCTCACGCTGGCGCCCGAGGGCGGTGCCCATCAGTCCGTGCTGACGCCGCTCGTCGGTCTGGCGCAGCCAGGACTGACGTCATTTGAACCAGCCTACGTGGATGAGCTGGCGGCCATCCTACGGTGGAGTTTCGAGCACATCCAGGCGGAAGATGGTGGAGCGGTGTATCTGCGGCTGTCGACCAGACCGCTCGACCAGCCTGCGCGGGCGCTGTCGGAGATGGCCCGAACCGACGTGGTGGACGGTGGCTACTGGCTCGAGCCGCCATCGCCGGGCGCGGAGTTGGCGCTGGTCGCCTCCGGTGCGGTGATCGCCGAGGCGGTCGAGGCGCACCGGCAGATCGTGGAGGACGTGCCTGGCGCCGGGCTTCTGGTGGTGACCTCGGCCGGAAGACTGCAGGACGACTGGTTGGACGCGCTCGAGACCGGCCAGCCTCAGCGCGCACACGTCGCCCGGTTGCTGGCCCCGCTGGCCTCGCACGCTGGCCTCGTGACGGTCCTTGACGGTCACCCGGCGACACTCTCGTGGTTAGGCGGGGTGGGGCCGCACCGGGTACTGCCCCTCGGCGTACGCAGTTTCGGGCAGTCGGGCGACCTGCCTGACCTCTATCGTGCCTACCGGCTCGATGTCGACGCCATTCTTGACGCCGCCGCTCGCCTCTGCGTTGCCGCGTCGACACGCCGGTCCTGACTATGACCATCACCACCGAGTTTCGGTTGCCCCAGTTGGCGGATTCCGTGACCTCCGTGCGTCTCAGTCTCTGGTTGAAGCAGGTCGGAGACCGGGTTGAGACGGGCGAGCCGATCGTGGAGGTGGAAACGGACAAGACCAACGTCGAACTCGAGGCGCCCGTGTCGGGGGTGATGCAGGCGATTCACGTCGCCGCTGGCACCGATGGCCTCGAGGTGGGGACGGTCCTGGCCGTGATTGCCGCCGCCGCGGCGATCGACCCAGCGGAACCTGCACCAACCCCAGAATCAGCCCACGCGGGTGTCCCGGCGGCGTCGCGACCGGGTGTTCCAGTTGAACGAACCTCGGCCCCGGACGAGGTGCTGAATCGGCTCGACGCGGGCGACCCCGCTCTCCCAGAAGGAGCGGCCTCGTCCGTCACGTCACTCGCACGTCGAATGGTCGCCGTGGCCGGGCTCGCGCTGGGGGAGATCGCCGGCACTGGCCCGGACGGCCGCATTACAAAGCAAGACGTCGATTACCGGCTTGCGGGCCGGACGACGATGTCGCCGCGCGCCGCCGACGTCGCACCAGGTCTGCCGCGGGCACAAACCGAGGTTTCGGTTGGGGGCGGCCCGGGTCCGTCCAGCGGACCGTTTCACGACGAGGAGCTGAGCGCGCTGCGGCGGGTCACTGCAACGCGGATGCAGCAGTCGAAGCAGACGGTCCCGCACTTTTATTTGCGTATCGAGTGCGCCGCCGATGCCGCGCTCGCATTATTGGCCAGCGCCAAGCAGCACCGGCCGGAACGGGCGCCAACGTTGACGGACCTGGTGATTCGCGCCTCCGCGTTCGCGTTGCGGAGGGTGCCTCGCGCCAACTCCGCCTGGGTCGATGGTCGCGTCCGGATTTTTGAGCAGGCCGACATTTCCGTGGCGGTGAACACCCCCACGGGTCTCATTGCGCCCATCGTGCGGGCCGCCGACGGGAAGGACCTGGCCGCCATCGCGACGGAGACGCGGGGGCTCGTCGCCCGCGCGCGCGATGGCCAGTTGCGTCCGGACGAATATGCCGGTGGCACCTTCACGATCTCGAACCTGGGGATGTACGGGGTCGAGAGTCTGTACGCCATCGTGAATCCCCCGCAGAGCTGTATCCTCGGAGTTGGCGCTGTCATGTCGCGCCCGGTGGTGGTCGGCCGCGAGATTCGGGTGGGCCAAGTGATGGCGTGTACGCTGTCGGCCGACCACCGCGTCATCGATGGCGCGGTCGGAGCCGAATTGCTCGCGGCCATCCGGGACCACCTCGAGCAGCCTGGGCTCATGATGGTCTAGCGGTCCGTGGTGCTGCGGTCGACGTGTGTGGTGCCGATGGATCTGGCATGGTCGGCTCCCTGCGCTAGTGGCTCATCGCGTGGAGGATGAAGTTGATGCCGACCGCATACGACGTCACCGAGTACCGGTAGAAGAACTCGTAGTCCTCACCCTCGCGTTCCCAGCCGTCTGCGATGTCGGTGTTGTGCGTCATCAGCACCATGAGACGCCCCTGTTCGTTGTAGATGCCCCGCACGTGGACGACTTCACTCCGTGGGCCGCGTTCGGACGTCGTCCGACCGCCGGAGCGACGAAAATGCTGGATAGAAGGCACCTGGGGCACCTCTGACACATCGAACATGCCGTGGTGAATAGGGTCGGTGATCGGGATGTCTAGCACCGGATACTGGCCGGGTGGCAGCGCCTTGCTGATCTCGCTGACCCACTGGTCCCACGCCGCGGGTCCCCAGAAGTCGTCGACCCACAGGAACCCACCCTTGCGGAGATAGGCGCCCAAGCGGTCGGCCTCCTCTGGGCTGAAGTAGACGGTGCCGACATCGGACATGAAAAGGAACGGATAGTTGAACAGTTCGGGGTCGGTCAGCTGGACCACGACGTGGTCGGGGTAGTCGTTGTTGGCGAACCCGACCGGGGCGCGGGTTAGCTCAGACAGCCTGATGCTGAAGTTGACGTCGGCGTCAGGGTAGTCAGTGAACCATCCTTGACCACCCTGCTCGCGATGCGTGCTCTGATACTGGGCGCGCGCGAACGTGAAGAGTCGATGCGTGGCTGGGCCGCTCGGGAAGCGCGGCGGCATCCGCCGGCGACCGCCGTAGAAGCGCTGGGCGGACAGCGCGGCGCCGCCGACGAGGATCGCGACAAGCGCCGTGGCAAGCAGGCGTTTGACGACCAGCGACACTAGTGCGCTCCGATCCAGTACATGCACCCGGGGCCGGCACCATCACCCATCGGCATCTCCTGCGTGATTTCAAGTGTCTTGAGGTCGAGCACGGCCACACGGTCGGACGCTCTCAGTCCAAGGTAGGCATGTGTCCCGCCCGGGGCGACGAGCACGGCGCCATCGCCTGTGTCGGTGGAGCCCAACGCCACCCGTTTGACCACGGTCCGCGAGCGCGCATCCATGACCACCAGCGATGCCGCCTCCCCGTCGATGACGAGCACCCGGCCGTCCGGGGTGAACTTCAAGCGGTTCGCGTCCTTCATACCGAGGTCGAGTGTCTGGACCACGCTCCGGGTAGCCACATCGATGATGGACACGCCACCGTCGTTTCGGGTTGCCGTCCACAGTTCGCGCCCGTCCGGCGACAGGTCGATGCCCTCTGGCAACTCTCCAGGTACCGGAATCACGGTCAGCGTCGATGCGGCTGGTCCTTCCGTGATGTTCTCCACCATGGTGATGGTGTTGGAACCTGTATTGGGCATGAACATCGTGTCCGTATCCTGGTCAAACACGAGTAGGTGCGTGCCGTCCTGACCGATTCCGAGCGTCCAGTCGATCGCGTCCGTCGACGGGTCGTAGCGCCCGATGGACTTGTAGCCCTCGATCGTGAAGTAAACCTTTCCATCGATGACGCGGACATCGTGGGTACTGCTACCACGGCCTGGATCGACCCGGCGGACTTCTCTCCGCTGTGCGAGGTCTATGACGGAAATTCCATCAACCATGCTCGCCACGAACGCGAACTGTCCATCAGCCGACGCCGTGACCTCGTGGGGGTCCCTCCCGGTGGGGACGCGCGCCAGCACCGCCCCGCTGTTGGGGTCGACCACGGCCAAGGCGCTGGCGTCCCTGAGCAATACGAGGAGTTGCCCGGACGGCGCGGTCTGGGCACTGGACGTGCCGAGCGTCGCGAGGACCACCCCCAGAGAGAGGAAGAAAGATGATGCGCTTCGTGTCATCTGTTACCTCTCGTGCACGTATGCGGTCTTGGTTTGCTGTTTCGGAGCCATCCAGGTATCCAGGGCGAGGGCCGTCCGGAATGCCCGATACGCCGCTCTGGTCTCGGTCGCTGTGAACCGGGGGGACTTCGTCGCGTCTGCGGGATGGCGGAAACTGAATTCGGCAACCACCGGCGTCGCGGAATGTGTCGACGCGTCGTACCAGAGGACGGCGGCATACTCGGCGACCTGCACTGTACCGAGGCGCAGCCGACCTCCGGTCAGTACAAGTTCTCTGGCCATAAAGCCACCAATCGGAGTCACTGGTTCTTTCTCATCGACGTCGAGGTCAGCTTTGAGACCTGGGAACAACGCCACGATGTCGCCGACCGTGCCCACCAAGAAATCGCCCTTGGTTTGACCAGAGCTGGAGTAGCTGTACAGGCTGCGCATCCGGCCCTCCACTGGTTTGATGTCTTTCTCGAGCTTCGTTGCCGTCTTCTTGAGACGTTTCTTGGCCGCGCGCATGTCGCGGTCAGCGGCCACCAGTTGGTCAGGATGCCGGTATTTCAATCTGATTTTTTCGGAGCCGTCGGTCCGTTTCCGGACGCGAAAGACGTAGTCGCGGAACAGCACGTCTCGGTTGTTTAAATGGCGATCCGCCGTGTCGTAGAAGGTCACGGGGCGTTGCTTCGAGAGGGTCAGGGCGCCCTCGGTGGCCACGTCGGCCGCCGCCACGGCGTTGCTGAAGTCCTGCCAATACGTTTCCATCTTCGCGAATAGTTCGGTTTCAGCGCCTGCGAAGCGCGGAGCCTGAATCATGAATTTGTATTTGCGTGAATCCAGAGCCGACGGCATGTGGATTCCCCTATGGTGATCGCGGTCCGATCGGTGCGACCAGATATCGCGTGCGTGATAAGTCGAGTTGATCCTGTCCGCTGCCTGCGGCGGTGTCAACGCGGTATACTCAGCCGTCCATCTGACATTCCAGTGAGGAAAATTTCCATGACGATGCCGCGCTCTTGGGCCGCTCTGGCTGTGCTCGTATTCTGTGTACCTGTGTCATCCGTCGCGCAGCAAGAAGAGACCTACGACTATTGGAAGCCGCAGCGGGACATGATCCGCCGAGGGCAGCAGGCGGTCTTCATGTGCAACGGGTTGTTCACTGGTGGGCGGACGATCGAGAACGTCTTCGCGCAAGAGCTGGCCTTTCTGCCTGAGCCGATCGGCACGCCGAGCGGTGGAGACTACGTGGTCAACGAGACCCGGAAGGCGGTGGCGATCGGCACCGACACTGGCGTGCCGGTTATGCGCGCCGCGTTCCGCGAAGGCATCGGCTGTGTGATTCTCGCGCCGGATCAGACGTTCGAGGACATCGAACGTCTGCCGCAGCTCGCATTGCCGTATCCGCCCGGTGACGCGTCGGCGATGGCGTGGCCCGATGGCGACTTGGTCGAGGACGCCACGCTGCCGGCGGGGGTCGACGCGGCGGCGCTCCAAACGGCGTCTGACTGGGCGTTTGAACGCGAATCGCCCGAGCAGGTCACGCTGAGCATGATGGTCGTCCATCGCGGCCAGATCGTGCATGAGCGTTACGCGCCCGGCATGGACATGACGACGCGGACTCGGACGTGGTCAACCGCCAAGAGTCTCGCGGTGACGCTGATCGGGATGCTCGTCGACGAAGGGACGATGCATCTCGATGAGCCGCTCGGCCTCGATTGGCTGCCTAGCGCCCGCTCGTCCGAGTCTGATCCGCGACACGCCATCACACTGCGGCATGTGCTGAATATGTCGAGCGGACTCGACACCATCGACAATGGTGGCCTCGAGTACGCGACCGGGTCAGGCATGTCTTACTGGGCCGGCTCGAGTTCGGTGAACGGTGCTCTGCGTCAGGCGCTAATCCGAGAACCGGGTACGAACTGGGACTACGAGAACTACGACACACTGCTCGCGGTCTACAAGATGAAGCAGGTGCTGGGCGACGACCAGACGTATCGTGAGTTTCCGCGTCGCCGACTGCTGGACAAGATCGGCATGCGAAACACGCTGGTCAGCACCGACCGGTTCGGCGATTTTATTCTGAGCAGCCAGGTCTATACGAACGCACGAGACCTGGCTCGATTCGGGATGTTGTATCTGCAAAACGGCGTCTGGAACGGCGAGCGGTTGATCTCCGAGGAGTGGATTGACTTTGTGCGGACGCCGGCGCCCGCGACGGTGGGCCGCGGTGGCCAGTACGGCGGCCAGTGGTGGCTCGTCCCGGAAGACCGAAATGACGTTCCGAAAGACGCCTATTCCACTTCTGGGAACAGGGGGCAGTTCACCATTGTCGTTCCGTCACATGACCTCGTCATCGTGCGGCGCGGCCTGGACTATGGCCGGCAAGGATTCGACCGGTGGGGTTTGACCCGCGAGGTGCTCAAGGCGATCGGCACCCCGACCAACGACCAACAGTAGAGACAGAGCGTCGAACGCTTCACGCCTTCCGGCCGAGCCTGACGACGATGTCGTATTCCTTCTTGGTGACCGGTTGCACTGAGAGGCGGCTGCCCTTTTGCACCACTTTCATGTCGTCGAGGCCCTTGGTGGCTTTGAGCGTGGCCAACGGGACGGTGGCGGCGAATTCTTCCACGAATCCCACGTCCACCATGAACCACTTCGGCGCCTTCTTGGTGCTGCGCGCGTCAAAATATTTGTGCTCTTTTTTCCAGGCGAAATGGTCCGGGTAGCTCGTCTTCGCGATCGTCGCGAGACCTGATACGCCGGACGGGTCGGCGTTCGACGCGTAGAAGAGCACGGGGTCGCCGAGCGCCATATCGTCACGCATGAAGTTGCGCGCCTGAAAGTTACGCACCCCTTCCCAGCTCGTATCACCGTCGCGCGCGAGGTCCGAGATGCTGTACGCGCTCGGTTCGCATTTCATCAACCAGTAGCGTTTCGCCATGGGTTATTGCGTCCTTGTCCCCGACTATGTCGGACCGGGCGTGCGTGGTGTCCTAGTGGCCGTGCGCGGCCACCCGTTCGCGAATGAGCGCTGCGGTGCGCGCGGTCCGGGCTCCCGCCACTTTCCCTGCCAGCGCAAGCGACGCACCGAGATCGGCGATCGAGACGCCGTCGATGCTGGCCTGGTCGGTGGCTACCCGATCCGCCCATCGCACTGAAGCGGGATCGTCGAGCATCATGTTGAGGGTGATGGCCGGATTGTCGTGCAGGCCGTCACTGGCCTGGCTCTCGTTGGTCACGCCGAGCTCAGCGAGTACGTCCGGGGTTCGGGCTGGGGCGCGGTAGTACCCGGGAATATGGAGCACGGATGCGGCATGTTCACCGGTCCAGCTCGCCGACAGTGCGGCTGCCACGTTGCCCATACCGCTCTGATTGCCGCCACTGTCGCCGATGAAGACGATATGCTCGAACCCGTGCACTTTCAGGCTGTGCGCCACGTCGGTAAGCAGCGCTTCGAAGGTCTCCTGGCGGAGGCTCAGCGTGCCGGGGCTACGCATGTGCCCGGTTGGCGGATTGATCTGGCCCTCGGGGACGAGTTCAATAACCGGGGCGCACACGGCGGTTCCAAGTTCCCGCGCAATGGCCTCGCAATTCGCTCGCAGCACGTAGTTGTGCTTCCCGGTCACGAGCCACGGTCCGTTGGGTTCGATCCCGCCGGTTGGGATGATGACGGTGGTCTTCCCGGCCGTCATCGCGTCGCGGACGTCCATCCAGGTCATTTCTTCCAGCCAGACCGTGTCGGCCGGTGGTAGCGGATTGGGCGCGTCGACGCAGTTGTAAGCGTTTGCCAGACAGTCGCCACCACCCATGGAACGCGGGTCAGGCGCAGGGCGCGGTGAAGAACCGCTGCGGGCGCGTGCCGGCGCCGCCGGCGTCGGTAGGGTGCCCCGGTTCGCGATCGCCTTCGTGATCGCCGAGGCCGTCTCGCGCGCTCGGAACCCCACCATGGCCCGCGCGTGCTCGAGGGTTTGCACCCGGTCGGTGAGCGAGACGCCATTGATGGTCGTGAACCCGGCTGTCACCCGTTCCTCATAGCGAATCGAGCTGGGGTCGGCGTAGAACATATTCAGCGTGAAATTCGGGTCGTCGTGGAGGCCATCGACCGCACCAACCTCCAGGCCCCGATACGCCATGTAACGCGAGACTCCCGCGTAGTCGTAGTACGCCTGTATGTGGGCGACTACCGGCTCACCACCCCACTCCGCGGTTAGCCGCTCGGCGACCGTGTGTTGAGGCGTTTGGTTTCCGCCACTGTCGCCAATGAAGATGATGTTACGGAAGCCGTGCATCTTTAGACTCTGGGCGACATCGGTCAGAATCGCCTCGAAGGTGGCGTTCTGCAGGCTGAGCGTGCCAGGGCTGGTCATGTGGCCACTTGGCGGCTCGATATTGCCTTCCGGCACCAGCTTGATGATCGGCGTGCAGATGGCGGTGGCGAGTCGCCGTGCGATCGCGTCACAGTTGGCGCGCAGTACGACATTGTGCTTGCCCAAGGTCAGCCACGGACCGCTCGGCTCGATGCCGCCGGTCGGGATGATGGCCGTGGTCTTGCCGGCCGCCATCGCGTCACGGACGTCCATCCAGGTCATTTCCTCGAGCCAGACGGTGTCTGGCGCCGGCAGCGGGTTCGGGGTGTCTACGCAGTTGTAGACGTTGTCGCGGCAGTCCCCGCCGCCCATCGAGCGCGGGTCAGGGGCTCGACGCTGTTGCGCGGCCAGTGGTGCGGCGTGCGCGACGACACCGAGGGTCAATACGCAGGCAAGGAGGCGCGGCCAAGTCAGTACGCGTGGTACGTCCGTCATGGCTTGAGTTCCATTGTTGATGGTGGTCGCATCTAGGAGATCCGACAGGGTGCCGTCGGGGTTCTCCGTCCGCTGGTATCTACCGACGGTGCCTATTCGACGATCGAGCTCCAGTTGTTGGCGACGTGCTCGGCGGTACGCCACGCCAGTGCTTGCGCCGTAAGCGTCGGATTGCGCGCGCCGCTGGTGCCCATCACCGAGGCGCCGAGAACACCGAGGTTTGGCACCTCATGTGAGAGGCCGTACCTGTTCACGACGTTCGTCTCGGGGTCGTCACCCATGCGGGTGCCACCATAGGCGTGGGTGGTGACTCCCATCTGGCCGCCCAGACCACTGCGGACGATCTCGATGGCGCCCGCCTCGCGATACCATCGTTCCATCTTCTCCTGCAGGTAGTCGGCGAGCCCGATCTCGTTGTCCTTGTACTCCGCCGTGATGCGAATAACCGGGAACCCGAGCGGATCGGTCACGACGGGATCAAGGTCCAGATAGTTGTCCGCATAGGGAAGCGTCGTCTTCTGGATATACGCGCTATTGGTCCGGTCCGCGTTCTCGCGGACGAACGATTTCCAGGCCGAGCCCCAGGTCGGGGCGCGACCAAACGTGCCCATGCTTGCGGCCGAAATCGGACGCCGGTCGGAGTAGACCCACATGTTGCCGCCGCCAATGAAGTCGAGGCCGCCGTGGTCAAAGTTGTCGTCTGCGAACTCGTCGACCGCCACACCTTGTGCCGGCAGCCCGTACCACGCGTGGAGATCGTAGGGGAACAGTGCGGTGACTCCGGCGCCCTGGTGGTGGCTCAAGTAGTGTTTGCCAACCTGGGCGTGGTTATTAGAGAGGCCGATGGGGAAGGCCTTGGACTTCGAGAGCAGTAGCAGCCGGACGTTCTCGTAGGTGTAGGTGGATACGAAGACGAAGCGCGCCGGCTGGAAAAACTCCTCCCGGTCTTGCACGTAGGTGACGCCGGTGATCTTGCCCTGATTGTCAGTTTCGATCTTCGTCACCGTGGCATGGGTCACCACCTTCAGCCGACCGGTCGCTTCCGCCCGTGGAATCGTCGTCACCGCTGGCGAATTCTTCGCGTCGACGTGGCACCCGCCCTTGTTGCAATGCCCGTGGTACATGCACCCTGAGCGTCCCTGATAGGCCTCCGAGTTGATCGCGGCCGGCCCGGGAAATGGTTGCCACCCCAGTGTGCGCGCCGAGTCCGCCATCCGGTCGAGGAACCCGGTCCAGCGGAGTGCCGGCATCGGATAATCGCGGTCCCGCGGCCCTTCGAACGGATTGCCACGCGGATTCTTCTGTCCGCGCACGTTGCCGGCCTGGCCAGACACCCCGATCTCGTGTTCGATCCGGTCGTAGAACGGCTCGAGTTCCTCATAGCCGAACGGCCAGTCTTCGACGGTCGAGCCAGACGGAATCCGAGAGGCCCCGTAGCGACGGGTCGTCTCGGATGCCACCTTGAAGTCCCACGGGTTCAACCGCCAGCTCTGAGCCCAGTAGTGCAGCGTGGTGCCACCGACACCGTTCATCATCGGGTGCCCGCCGCGTTGCACCGCGGTCTCCGCGCGCGTGCGTCGGGTCGTCGGCACCTCGGTGGCGCACTTGCGCACCGCAAACGGCCAATCGCGCACATTGTTGCGAATCTCGTCTGGCGCGAAGTCACGCTTGGTCAGCCGGCTCCCGGCCTCGATCCCGACGATGTCGAGCCCGGCATTGGCCAGGGGTAAGGCGGCGACCCCACCGGCGGCGCCAAGACCCACGATCACGACATCCGTTCCGGGCAGCCTAGTCGCCATGGTGCGTCTCCTGGGTCGTGTTGCTGACCACCGCTTTCTCAAAGTTCTCGGCGTCGTATGCGGACCGGTGGTTTGGCTCAAGCTCGCCAGCCTCGAGCGCTGTCTGGAGCCCCGGCGAGACCGCCGTCCGCACCCCGGGGTACTTGATCAGATCCCACCCGACGAAGTTGCGATTGCCGCCGTAGTACGGGTCGCCGAACGTGCCCTGGAGCACATGACCACGGACCATGCCGAAGAACGCGCCAGAGCTGCCGGCGAACCCGGTGCGGGCGCCTGTGGCGGCGCCGGTCTCGACATCGATGAGCGCCGATACCTGATCGACCTGGGACAGTTCTCGGAAGGGGGCGCCGCGGGACGAACGGCAGTAGCGCTCGAATGCGGCCAGTCCTCCGCGATAGGCCTCGCGTGAGTCGGAGAGTGCGCCGCCCAGCGCGCGGTCGATGTAGACCACGGCGCCAGCCGCGAGTGCGCCCGGCCCAAGGTCGTCTTCTGGAATCAGCTGGTCGGCGATCGCCTCGAGCAGCTCTGCTTCATCGGCGCTCAGGTGTTCGTAGACGACGCGCCCCGGGGCCGTCGCCGCCGCCGGCTGCATCGCGGCCGGACTGGGGGACGGGGGGACAGCGACGCCCGGTTCGGCGGACACTCCCACGGCGCTTGCGGCCGCAGCGGCACCTGCGGCGCCCGCACCACGCAAAAGCGCGCGTCGGGAAATGGTTCGTGGTTGTTCGTCGGTCATGGTCAATGCCTGTGTGTGTGGAGTCCCGAGATCGTCGTCAGAAACGGGTATACACCGGTACCAGGTCGCCCTGGCCGAGGATATGCCCCTCCATGGCTTCCAGTAGATCCTCACGATCGAGTCCTGGCTCGAGGCCCAGCGGTTGGTCGAGCGCGTAGACGGTGAAGTGATAGATGTGTGGCGTGCCGGCCGGTGGTGCCGGCCCGCGATAGTAGGGCCGTCGCCAGCCGTTGAGCCCCTGGACGGCACCACTCAATGCCGCTGGCATCGAGGTGTCCGGCTGAATCGGGAGGCCCTCCGGCAGGCCATCGGCGGTCGCCGGGATACCGTAGATGATCCAGTGCACCCATGGTGGTGGGTTGCCCGCCCCGAAGTCCGAGCAGAGCACCGCGATTTCGCGGGTGCCGTCGGGCAGATTGCTCCAGGTCAGGGGAGGCGACAGATTGCGTCCGTCCGGGGTGTACGCGCGTGGCATCGTGTCGCCCGACGTCATCACGGGGCTTTCGACGACAATCGTTCGCGGCGGCGTTTGTCCAACGGCAATGGCGGGCGCCATGCTCAAGCCCAGCCCGGCGCACAGGGCCGGCATCCAGCGCGTTGCTCGCATCATTGGTGCTCCTCAGGTGACCACGCGTCGTGGCTATAGTGTACGAGCAGGCACGACTCGGGCGCCACGATCTTTGATCGTGCGGCCTTGTCCTCCGACGAACGCGGTATCGTTGCGGCGCACGCCGAGCAACGTCGTCGACCCGGCGCGCGGTACTGACGTGGACCTCCTGT